>NZ_JAAHBQ010000118.1 GCF_020144665.1 Oscillatoria salina IIICB1
TAGTGTCAACTTTAACAGATATTGGTAAACTGATTGACTGCGACCCCAAAATTCATGGTGGTTGTCCAATTATTGCAGGTACTGGTGTAACTGTGCGTCGGATTGCGATCTGGTATAAACAAGGAATGAGAGCAGAAGAAATTGCCTCTCGAATCGGACATTTAACTCTAACCCAAGTATACGCAGCTTTAACCTACTATCACGCCAATAGAGAAGAAATAGATGCGGATATTGCCGCAGAAGAAGCAGAAGCAGATCGCATAGAAACACTTTATCGTGCCAGTAAGTAGTTGTGAATCAAATTCGCTTATATTTTGACGAAGATTCAGGTGATACAATTTTAGTGCGATCGCATCGAGTTTCTCAGTAGTTGGATCAAAATATAAGCAATGAGCCAAAATTTCCTATAAATTCCTATGACCACTTTAACCCTAAACTTAACACCAATTCTTAAACTAAATAACGAACAATTCGAGCAACTAGCTGCCGTCAATCAAGACTTAGGTTTAGAATTAAATGCCGCAGGAGAACTAATTATTATGCCTCCGACTGGTGGGGAAACAGGCAATCGAAACTTTGAGTTAGATGGACAACTTTGGCTTTGGAATCGGCAAAATAACTTAGGAAAAGCCTTCGATTCATCAACCGGATTTCGCCTGAGAAACGGTGCAACTCGTTCCCCAGATTTGAGTTGGATTACTACAGAAAGATGGGATAATTTAACCAGCGAACAACGAAAAAAATTTTTGCCTTTATGTCCCGATTTTACCGTTGAATTAGTCTCCGAAAACGACGACTTAGCAACTACCCAAGCTAAAATGGAAGAATATTTAGCCAACGGATTACGTTTAGGTTGGTTAATTAATCCCAAAACCCAAACCGTAGAAATTTATCGTCCCAACCAACCAGTAGAAGTTTTACAATCTCCTAATAACTTATCAGGAGAAAATGTTTTACCAGGATTTGTCTTAAATTTACAACCAATTTGGGATTAAGACAATAATCACCATTAAGCATTCGAGGATATTCGTTACTTTTTTAAGTCCAATTTATCCAAAAAAGTTTTCATATTTGTCATGACTACCAATCCAAAACCATGTAACTGTATCCCCCTGTAAGATACCAATCGCCCGGTAATTTTGAGTAATTCTAACTGACCAAATATCCTCATCACGATTAATACATTTAAAGTGTAGAGAAGGATGGAAAGGATTATTTGACCATAAACGATAAGCTTTCTTTGCTGCTTGGCGAACTTCTAATGGAAGATCGTAATATTCTGACCAAAAAGATGGTAAAGTAGCAGACTTCATAATCGATCGTAGTCCATCGGAGTCCCTTGTCCTTGACTAATTTGTTGCTTCGCAAGTTTTGCTGCTGCTACTAACTTACTTTGGCTTTTCTGAAAAGCTTTATCCCACTGCAATTCATCTTCAAGATCGAGAATATATTCTCTTAAATGCTCAATAACTCGTTCTTGTTGTGCATCAGGGAGAGATTCTATAATTTTAATAACAGTCGCTATATTTTCCCTTGACATTTTTGCTTATAGTTATTGTAGATAAAAAATGGGCGATACTGGATTTGAACCAGTGACCCCTGACCTGTGAAGGAAGTGCGCTACCCCTGTGCTAATCGCCCAAGAATTAACAATCTAACATAGATATTAACTAACGACAACCTAACCAAATAAAATCTCTAATCTCCTTGAGGATATTCTCGCCATAAAGCGGTACTTTGTCGTAAACTGCGATAATTACCGTTACCTAAAATGAGATGATCGAGAATAGGAATACCCAGTAATTGAGCGCCACTTAATAAATTCTCAGTTAAAGAAATGTCTTCAGGACTAGGATCGACACTACCAGTAGGATGATTGTGGGCGATAATTACTCTGGTGGCTCCTTGACGAATGGTTTCCCGGAAAATTTCGCGGGGATGAGCTAAGGTTTCGGTGGCGGTTCCTACGGTAATTACCTGAGTACCAATTAAGCGATTTTTGACATCAAGTAAAACTACAGCAAAACGTTCTTGATTTTGCCACATTAAATCGTGACTTAGGGCAGCTACCGCAGCCGCAGGGTTATCGATTAAAGTGCGTTCGTTAGGTTTAGTTTGAAATGCTCGTTTTCCCAGTTCCACGGCGGCGACAATTGTCGTTGCTTTAGCAGGACCAATACCGGGTATTTTCATTAATTCTTGGGGGCTAATATCGCGCAATACTTCGAGGGGTTCGCGTTGATGTTGACTGAGTTGCTGAAGAATATATTGCCCCAAACCTACAGCAGAAAGTTTACCTGGACCTTGCCCGGTTCCGAGAAGAATTGCGATTAGTTCGGCGGTTGCTAAGTTTCTTGCGCCTTGTGCTAATAATCGTTCGCGGGGGCGTTCGCTGATAGGGATATCGGCGATTCTGAGGGTATAGGTCATTGATGCACTCTCTGGGGGACTTTAGGCTGTTATAGCGGTTTTGTTTGTGATTTGCCAAGAAAGTGCATAATTTTTAATGATTTTGCCAATTTCTATGTTAATAACTGAAACCCGCTTGGACGGGTTTCAGGAAGGGGTGTTGTCGATTTAGCACTACTAGGAAGTTGGGAATTGCTTGACGATTTCGTCGGTTTTTGCTGCCATGATAAAGTCGTTTTTATGCAGTCCGGAGATGGCGTGAGTCCACCAAGTTACGGTGAGTTTACCGTATTCGGTGAGGAGGGCTGGATGGTGTCCTTCTTTTTCTGCTTCTGCGCCAATTTTGTTTGTTGCATTGAGGGCGGTTTGGAAGTCAGGAAATTTATATGTGCGTTCTAATCTTTTTTGTCCGTCTTTGTTAATTAAGTTCCAGTCAGGAATTTGTGGTTTGAGTTGTTTGATTTGGTCTTCGCTGACAGGTTGAGAGTCTTTGGTGCAAGCTTCACATTTTTGTTGTGTTAGTTCTGGCATAGTGATTTCTTCTTTCAACCTTAGCTAGATTGCCATAAAAAGTTTTTTTCTGCATCTGTCTAGATGAGCAATTAAATACTCAAGTGGGATTTGATGCTGTGATGCAAATTAGTTTGGTATTTCTCTTGCCAAAATGTTCGGTTTGTGCTAAGAAACTGATAATGGCAAATCAATCCTGGTAGCGATCGCGCCAATCTTCTGGAAAGCTAAACTAAAATATCTGCTCTTGATTCAAGCAAAATTATAATTTAGCAACAGATATATTAGCTATGTTTATAATTGTGCGGATTTGTCTTAGTGAGATTATAGTTAAAAAGATCGTTAATTTAACCAAATGTTAAAGAGTAATTGAGGAGTGTGAAAATGCGTTTAAAAACGGTTGAACTATTTTTAGCTTTAACTTTAGCAGCTACGGTTGTGGCTTGTAACCAAGGTGCTGACACTGAAGGTGGCGATCCTGGCGATACTGCACCAGCAACCGAGCAGCCTGAAGAAACTACTGCACCTGAAGCTACTGAAGGTGGTGAAGAGGTTGCACCTGCTGAAGAAGGTGGTGAAGGTGGCGAAGGTAGCTAGAAAGCTATCCAATTGGATTGTAAATTAAGATTTTTGGTGGCGATCGCCTAAATTTTTCCCTAACTCGCCCCAAAATTTTCCCCTCAGCGATCGCCTTTATTGTCAAGAATTATTTGAATAAATTTAACAAGCGACCGGGATGCGATCTGTCATCCCGGTCGCCGTAGAAGTTAGCCAGCCATACTTTCGAGGCTTAAGGGAACCAAATCTCCATTTATCGTCCAGCCTAAGAGCATCGGTTCATTTTCCGGAATAATATTGCCAGTCAGTACGCAGCACTCATCTTTCCTGGCGATCGCATCAATACTTGCTCGAATATCCGAACGGGAAAATTGGGGTCGATAGTCTCCAGATTTCTGTTGCACATAGTTCCAAAGAATGTCTCTGATCAGCGCTTGATACCCAGTATTGCCGGAAAGCTCCTTAAGTTTGTCCTTGAGATCGCGTTCCAAACGAATGCTAGTAACTTCCATGTCAGTAGTAGAAGTACGGCGGGTAATTGTACGCATCATTTTGTTCCTCCTGAAAATTTTTTTTGAGAAATGCTGGACAGATCCAGTAATACAAGTGTAGTATTAAAAAGACTTGTTTAACACCCATTTAGCAATTCAATGAGCTTTCTCTCAATCACAACCACCTCCAAAGCAACCGCCGACAACATCCTTGTCGATGGGAAATCAATTGCTTGGGCGGTGGAGTTTTTGTTTATAGGAAGTAAATTTTTACGAGATTGCGGTTTATGGGGAAAAAACCATCAAAGAAAATTTGAGAACTATTCGCTTAATTACGGCGGTAGTGGGTTCATTGAAGAACCAAATCTAAGTATAGGAAGCGGAAGGTATAGGCGAAAACCAGCCTTACCGAGATAAAAAGAGAACAATATTAAGTTTTCTTAACCCCCGCTTCCTCCCATCAGGTAAGCGGGGGTTTTAAATGAGCAAAAGACCCGCGCAAAAGTAATAATAAAACTAAGAGGCGGGAGTAATGAGTAAAGCCGCGATCGGGACAACTGAAACTCTAAGGCAATCAGTAGTGGTGTTCTCTAAGAACTACCTACCAATAAGTCGAGTCAATATCAGACGAGCGATCGTCTTGTTAGTAACGGGGAAAGCCGAACCGTTAGATTTTCTCTTCGAAGTAGGTTGGAAAGTGCGATCGCCAAGTGTAATTCTTCAAGTTCCCGCTCAAATTCGTCTCACGATGACGAGTAACGAGCGAGTCTGGAAAATTCCACCAGTGAATCGCCGAGAGGTACTGCGACGCGACTGTCAAACTTGTCAATACTGCGGAAGCAAAAAAAATCTCACCTTAGATCACGTCATTCCCCGTTCTCAAGGCGGAAAACATAGCTGGGACAACGTAGTTATCGCCTGTCAAAGGTGTAACTCAAAAAAAGGATCTCGGACTCCAGTCGAAGCTGGAATGCCACTGAAAACTAAACCCATTGCACCAGTGCATCCCGCGATCGCTTTTGCCGAACAGTTCTGGCGCGAACAGCAAATAAACCTGGAATAAGAGGAGGTCACAGGTCATAATGCTGAAACTGATTTACACCGAAAACGGCTTTAATATGGAGCGTTTGGCTCAACCTCTGGAAGAGTGGGTTGCTACTCGCGTAATTTTGGCTCTCCGTGCTGGTAATTCTCTAATTATTCAGCCAAGTACTGCGTCCTTTTTGCTCCCGGCGGATCTGCCTCATTTACCAGAACTAGAAGCGATCGCCTGGGAGGAAAATCTGGAAACTCTCGAATTTTCCATCTGCGATGCAGAATTTGTCGAAGTTACGCTCCAAGGAACTTGGATAGCTACCGATCCTCGTAGCGAAGAAGGAATCTTAGTCACTGCCATGAGCGATCGCGCTGAGTTCTTTCTCTACAAACTCTGGATTGAAGCACAAGAATTAGCTTCTTTAATTTCTGATTAAACTAAGAGCGCACCCTCCACTGGTGCGTTCTTTTTTATTTACAATTTATTTGATTCATTGCTTGATTGCTGTAGGCAACAACTATCTACCTTGTTCGTCTAGTCTTGCTAATCTAGCAAAGATACTTTTTCGTCGAGTAGGAAAATTAAACCATGTTAGGTAAGTTAGGTTGGCGAAGCGCGTACCGCAAGGTCGGCGCAGCCATCGCGGTTAGTCTGGGAACGGCGATCGCATTAGGAATCTACCGTTACGCCTCTCTTGAGAGCTTCACTTACTGGTGTGCTGTTGGAGCGAAAGTTTCTCCTGAAGCTCGCCACACTGTCCAAGTGTTATTACAGCAAACTCAAACATCTAACTGTTATCATGCAGAGCGAAAATTGTCAACCCAAAAAGAACTTTATCTTTCTCAAGCACAAATATCCGACCTCAGACCAGTTGCTACTTTAACTCATCTTACCTATCTAGACCTGAATAGCAATCAAATCTCTAATCTTCAACCTTTAAAATCTCTTACCCAACTCAAATACTTAGACTTAAGTAGTAACAAAATCGCTGAAATTAGCCCAATTGCTAATTTAACTAACCTGAAAACTCTTTATCTTCACGACAACGAAATTACTAACATTGCCGCCCTATCTAATCTTAGTAACTTAAGGGAACTTTACCTCAACGACAACTATATTAGCGACATTACACCACTTGAATCCTTAAACCAACTTCAAGAATTAAACTTGGCTTTTAACCAAATATCCGATCTCCGTGCGATAAAGTCTTTAACACAATTAAAAAAATTTAACCTCGCTTTTAACCAAATTGATGATATCACTCCCTTAAAATCGCTTCCAGAACTAAGGGCGGTTAATCTCACCTTCAACAAAATCGGCGATCTGAGTCCTCTGGCTGAGTTAACTAACTTAACTGGAATCTATTTAGAAGGAAATCCTCTCAGCCAAAGAACTTGTCCTGTAGAACCGGAAATCACCTGCTCATTCGAGTTGTAAACACAATGTTCTCGATAACTTCTGGGGATGAGGGGAGATAACTGTAGCAATTATATAGCGATGTAGCGATCGCCCTTCCTCTCCTCATTCCCCCATTCAGCAAAAAAAAATTTTGCCCAAACCCTTGACACTTTTGTAGTATATTTGTAGCATAAATATATAGCAAACAGCAAAGAGCCAAAAAGCTCATCGCTAGAAGCTTACACGAACCTTGACAACTAAATACATAATACACGAGTAACACGCGGGGGCGTAGCTCAATTGGTCAGAGTCCATGATTGTCGATCGTGTGGTTGCGGGTTCAAGTCCCGTCGTCCTCGCCTCAATAGCTAACCCAACTATTGAGAACCCAAACAAGCTGACAAAGCCAGGTTGAGTAGCCAAGTGGTTGAAGGCAGGAGCCTGCAAAGCTCTTAAACGTGGGTTCAAATCCCACCTCGACCTTCAAGGGAGTATAGCTCAGAGGTAGAGCAGCAGCCTCTTGACGTTTCCATCACCAAAATGAGGAATTCTTGGACTCACCATAGCCCGTTCAGGTTTCCCTTACTATTGGTCTTACGCGGTGATACCTAGTCTTTCAACTAGCTTCTCAAGCGTAAATTTCCGTCCGCCCGACGGTATACCCAAATATTGTAGCTGATTTTGACGCTTCAATTTATCCCATCGTTGGAAACGAGGGTTTAAATCCCTCTGGGGCTACCAGGAGAGGTGGCCCCAGAGGCTCAAAGCACTCCCCTGCTAAGGGAGAACGGCATAACAACCGTCGAGGGTTCAAATCCCTCCCTCTCCGCTCATTGTAGTATATTTTTTGCTTGGTACTACAAATTCCGAGGGTCGGCTCGCCTATCAGCGCGGGCAACGCTCTTTGACTTCTCTGGGCTCTAAAGAGACGGAGATTCACAAGTAGCGATCGTCGAACTCTTGCAGGCATAGTCAAGTTGCCTCTAGACGCTCAATATGTTGGCATATAGCCGCATATATTGCGCTTACTTTTTTTAGTTTCATGCTTTCAAACATCCATCACTTAGCTAATTTAGTACGCTCCTCGCTCTGAAGAAAGCTTGCAGTGGTTTAGCCGTACTGACGCTATGTTTAGCCGCCGGACTTACTTACCGGGATTTCTCCTTACTAGAGCGATTCATCGCGTAGACTTTAGTTCTACTCGAAGAACGACTATTGTACTAATTTTCCAGTTTCTTCTCAATCAAAGTCACCGTAGAACGGCGAGGCTTTAAACCCAATTTTTTGTTAACGGTAACTGGATAACACATCAGGCTACGAACCTGGAGACGTGGGGGTTCAAGTCCCTCCGCTCTCGTATCCCCCGGTAGCTCAGTTTGGTAAGAGCGCTAGTCTGAAAAACTAGAGGTCGTCAGTTCGATACTGACCTGGGGGGCTGTTATTACCTACAGAGGTGAAACAGAAACTTACCACAAAATTAGCACTGAGATTGACCAAATTTTACTTTGAGGAGTCGCCTAATCGGTATGGCATCGCTCTTTGACAGCGAAAGAATGCAGGTTCGATTCCTGCCTCCTCAGTTGGGAGACGAGGGGAGACTTGGGAGAGGGGGGAGACAAGGAGGAATTGTTAAACAAACTGATAAGGTCCTAATTCCCAGTCCCCAGTCCCCAATCACCAATCCCCAGCTTTGCTCCTGTGGTGGAATTGGCAGACGCGACAGACTTAAAATCTGTTTTTTTGTGGGTTCGAGTCCCACCAGGAGTATTTCACGCCGACAAGGAAGAATTGGGGATTGGGGATTAGCAGTTATTTAGTTTATCTATTGTCTTCTCTCTCCTCCCCCTCTTCCCCCTCTCCCTTGTCTTCAATTTCCGGGGTGTGGCGCAGCTTGGTAGCGCGGCGGCTTTGGGAGCCGAAGGACGCAGGTTCAAATCCTGTCACCCCGATTTTAACCCCTGTGATGGAATTGGTAGACATCGCTCGCTCAGAACGAGTGTTTTTGCAGGTACCCTTCGGGAAGCTGCCTTTCAGGCATCTACGACTCCTGTCAGGGGTATGGGAGATTGGGAAAAGTGGGAAGAGGAGGAGAACAAACTGCTAAATGCGGCTAGGTGCTAACTGCTCACTGATAACTTAACCCAGTCCCCAATCCCTAAGCCCCTGTAGCCCAACGGTAAGAGGCGCTTCGCTAAGGACGAAGAGGTTGCTGGTTCGATTCCAGCCAGGGGTATGACGCGGGAATGGAGCAATGGAGGCTCGTTAGGCTCATAACCTAGATATCAGCAGGTTCGATTCCTGCTCCCGCTATGATTTTGGTTTCGAGAAATTTGTCTTGCGGAGATGGTGTAACGGTAGCATCTGAGTCTTCCAAGCTCTAGGTACGACTACTCTTCGAGAACGCTACGCGAACAAATCTCGTTATCCGCTTTCGTAGTCTTGTAGCTCAGTTGGGAGAGCGCTTGTC
>NZ_JAAHBQ010000119.1 GCF_020144665.1 Oscillatoria salina IIICB1
ACTTGTGTGTACACCGTAGTTTAGTAGATAGGGGCAACCACGGGGGGTTTGCCCCTACGTCTAAATTAAACCCAGGTAGCACATCTTCCCCAGACAAGATTACAGGCAGATTTACCACTTCGACATCCTGCCCTTGACGATAAATTTCCACTTGCCGATCTTGGGGATTAATCAGCCAACCCAAGCGCAAACCACTGGCAAGATATTCCTGCATTTTAGCTTGTAGGGGTTTGAGGCGATCGCTCTTAGATCGCAATTCAATCAGAAAATCGAAATTGGCGGAAAACCCGATTTTTCCTCTTCACTCAAGGCTTCCCAGCGCGATAATTCTACCCAAGAGGCATCGGGGGCGCGAGATCCACCTCCGGGTAAACTAAAGATAGTCTGAGAACTAAACACGATACCTAGTTGGCTTTGTTGATTCCAAATTCCCACGCTGGCAATTAAATTGGCTTGTTGGCTGCCATTTTCGCCACCTAGAGGTGGGATAATTATCAATTCTCCCCTGGGCGAAAGTTCGAGGAGAAGATCGGGATTTGCTAAACATAACTGGTAGAATTGCGATCGCGTTAATTTCGTAATCGGATCTAAATTTAAGATTGTCGTCATCAGTGACATCCTCTGGTTAATGGACTTGTGTGGGCAGTTGGCAACTTTTGCTCGTATCCTAAAATCAGGGGAAATTTATACAAGAATTAGGAGTTAACTATGCCCGGTTTTGGAGATATTGTTCAAAAAGCTTTTTACTTGGGAGTCGGTATTGCTGACTATGCGACGGAAAAAGCAGGTAAAACCTTAAATGAGTTGCGCAAAGAAGCCCAAAAACTCGCTGATGAGATGGTGAAGCGAGGTGAAATGAATGCCGAAGAAGCGCGTAAGTTTGTTGACGATTTAGTCAGACAAGCCCAAACCAAAGAAACTGTCAAACAATCTCAGGATAACACTTCCAGAGAACCACGGCGGATCGAAATTCTTTCTGACGATGATGAGGAAAACTCAGCTAACCCAGATGATAAAAATGTCAACGATTTACGCGATCGCGTACAATCTTTACAAGACGAACTGCGTCGCTTGAAACGAGACAGTTAAAATCAAGGTGAGAGACGCGCTTTTTAACAAGAAATAAGCTTACTTTTGCCCATTTTGGGCATTGTTGTCTAATTAGATAGTCAAAATGGAAGATTGGTCAAAAGGTTTTGTAGAAATATTGGAAACCGCAGCCAAGGAATTCGAGCAATTTTTTGAGGAAGTTAATGAAATAGTTGAAGAAGTAAATCAGACAATTTTTAATGAAATAGATCGGTTATTAGATGATTTCTTTGAACCAATTTTCGAGGTTTATATTGAAATTGACGATCTGGTTAACGATACTGAGTTTACCCTAACTCATAAAGTAGAAGCAACTTCCGAACATCATCCTGCTTGTATCGGCTGTCGTCATTATCACGGTCAAGTTTATAACGGAGAATTGTTAGTTTGTGGGATGCACCCTTATGGTTGGGACGACAAAAATTGTCCTGATTGGGAAGCAGGAAACCGTCCTTGGTATGATTTAAATGATAATCTGTAGAATGTGAAAAGTTAACTAAAAATGAGTCAAGCTGCTGTTAATCAAAAATCAGAAATGAAATATGGGGAACGCGCGATCGCGGAGGGAGAGTTAATTACTTTTCCTAATCCTCGTCCGGGACGCAAGTACGAGATTAATATTACACTGCCAGAGTTTACTTGTAAATGTCCTTTTTCGGGCTATCCAGATTTTGCCACAATTTACTTAACTTATAGCCCAGATCAAACGGTAGTTGAGTTAAAAGCACTGAAATTGTACATCAATAGTTACCGCGATCGCTACATTTCTCACGAAGAAGCTGTCAATCAAATTTTGGATGATTTTGTTGCTGCTTGCAATCCTCTAGAAGTCAAAGTTAAAGGTGATTTTACACCACGAGGTAACGTTCATACTGTAATTGAAGTGCAACATTCCCAAACACAAGTTAGTAGTTAGGAAAAAATATCTTACCCAGTAGCAACTAAAATTTACCAAAATATTTCTTAGGAAAGTATCGCGATCGCTTATGCTAGTAATTAAGCTGAGAGCGGCAGATATTTTCCTTTGCTTCATTTAAATTTAGCAATATTTAGTTGCGATCGCGCCTACACTTAAGATACTAAACAATTTTCCGTAACTGTAGTAATTTGTTGAAGCTTTTGTGCTTCTAACTCATCTAAAATTGCGACAATTTCCCGTTCAAAACTGACTTGGGCGCGATTAGTTTTGCCCCCTAGATATAAACTATCTTCTGTAGCTAAAGCCCAAATTTGCGAGTGAGAAACGTAACTCATAATTACGGCTACCATCAGTAAACCAAAGCCAGTATAAACGATCGGAACGCCTGGGTCAGCTTTAATTTGTAAACCCGTACTACCAATTAATTCTAAGACTTTCAAAGTAATCCCATTTACTTGTATTGCTTGACCAGGACGAACTGCACCAACTAGCTGACCTTGAACATTATAAACTAACATCATGCCTTGGAGGTCTTTTGCTAGTAAAGAAACGCCTTCACTTAAATCGGGTTTTGTCGGAATCCAAGTACCCCAAATACGTCCGTTACCAATGGTTGGTAATTTTGCCATTGGTAGCTGAAAAATAGGACTATTATTCATTTGAACTCGTAAACCAGAAATTCCCCAATCCGTCTGATAAAAAGTTACGCCTCGATAGCGCAAAGGATGATTGACAGAAATAGTTTTTTGGGTAATTTCGTTCCCCTGGCGATCGACAACTGATAAATCAGAATAAAATTGATCGATACTACCTTCAGGAGTGTATTCTATCCAAAAACGATTAACTCTGACTGCCCAATCTTTGGGGACTTGCGGGGCGGAAAAAAGACCTGCGTCGAAGATATTTTTAATTTGAAAAGTGTTACCGCTAGGAACCATTTCTTGGGCTAAAAAGCCGGTGACTGCGCCCAAGATTGCGCCAGCGAGAATAATTAACATGGCGGCATGGACGACAATCGGACCGATGCGTCCGATAATACCTTTACGAGCATAAAGTGTTGATTCTTGGGTAAAAACTCGATAGCCGCGCTGTTGTAATAAATCAGTTAAAGAATTAAGCGAAACTTGGGTTATCGTGGCACTAAGGGCTAGTTTTTCATACTGACGGGGTCGGTCGTAAAATTGCCAGCGACGGGCGACTTTGAGGCTGGGAAATTGACGAGTAAAAGTACAAGCCGTCAAGCTAGTTCCGAATAATACTAGAAGGGAGAGAAACCACCAAGTGCTGTAGACGTGGTTCAAGCCGAGAGTTAAAATGAGTTGCCAGGTGAGGAAACCGAATAAAGCCGGGTCTTCAGGGTAATTGGCTTGATAAAAACCGAGAGATTGTCCTTGTTCGATTACAGTACCACTAATACTGAAAAGCGCGATCGCTAACAACAAGAAAATTGCCAAGCGCAAATCGGCGACAATCTTAACTAATCTTCTTAAAGATGTGCGTAAGCTAGAGAAATATTTTTTTTCGTCAACAGAATTATTATCAGTCATGGATGCAGTTATAAAATTCCCGCAGGAAGTCGAGACAACAAGGTGAAAACACCAAATCCTAACAATAGCGCACCACTTACAGGATTAATCCAACCTGACCATCGGCGCAACTCGAGTAATTTTTTAATTGAAGCAGTGAAAGTTCCCGCTAAAATTAATGGAGACACATATCCGGCGGCGTAAGCAAGCAGTAAGATACCACCAATTAGTAAATCTTCGGTATTGGCTACCCAAGCGAGAATTGTCGCTAAAACTGGGGTACTACAGGGAGAGGCTACTAAACCAAAACTTAAACCGAGAAGATAAGAACGTACTCCCGCAGGTAAATTAGGAGAAATCCATTCAGTATCGCCAAAACTAGGAAAGCGCAAAGGAAGGATTTCCAGCAAGTTTAAGCCCATGATAATGGCGATTAAAGAGACAAGAATCGGCAAACTAAAGCCGATTTGTCCGTAAACTCGTCCCACTGAAGCCGCGAGAATACCCAATCCAGCTAAAGTAGTTGCTAAACCAAGGGCAAACCAAGTAGACTGAGCGGCAGCTTTGAGGCGACTTTCGGTTTCGTAACCGCCAATGTAGCCAATGGTAATCGGCAACATGGAAAGCATACAGGGTGTCAAGCTGGTAAGTAAACCTGCGGTAAAAATCACGGCTATACTCAGCCAACTTAAGTGGGTTAGTTGCTGAGATACCAAGCTATCAGCAAATTGTTCGAGTTCGTATAGTTTTGTTTGCAAGGCGTCCAGCATACAGAGGAAAGGTTTTAATCTGCTCAAATTGTAACTTAGCGAGGCTGGTGGATTAGGGATTGGGAATTGAGTTATTAAACGAAAAATAATCGCATAACGAACCACGAATTTGATTCAATACCTTGAGGATTAGTCGCGGGAGGATTGACTCGGTTAAAATAAGCACAGGTTTGACTCGGCAGCTAAGAAGAGTTGGTTGAAAAACAACTTTGGGTTGTACAAAAAGTTAAATCTAGCTAGAGAGGGCGTTTCAGTGGTGTCGATTGGCGCGGTAGCGCTAGTAAGGTGTAGCCATCGCTCGGCGCTCAACTGGTTCTCGATTAGGCTAAATTATTGTGTGGCGTAGTGTTGAGGAATAAATATTCATGAAAGCCATGATTCTGGCGGCTGGTAAGGGAACTCGCGTACGTCCGATTACTTATACGATTCCCAAACCATTAATTCCGATTTTGCAAAAGCCAGTGATGGAGTTCTTGCTGGAGTTGCTACGTCAGCATGGCTTCGATGAAATAATGGTTAATGTCAGTCACTTGGCTAATGAGATCGAAAGTTATTTTCGTGACGGTCAGCGTTTCGGCGTTCATATCGGCTATTCTTTTGAAGGACGGATTGTTGAAGGTGAGTTAGTTGGGGAAGCGTTGGGGTCTGCTGGTGGATTGCGACGCATTCAGGATTTTCATCCGTTTTTTGATGATACGTTTGTGGTTCTCTGTGGTGATGCGCTGATTGACTTAGATTTGACCGCAGCAGTAAACTGGCACAAGCAGAAAGGCGCGATCGCGACGGTAGTAACTAAACCTGTAGCGAGAGAGTTGGTTCCTAGTTACGGTGTAGTTGTAACTGATGAGAACGATAAAATTAAGACTTTCCAAGAGAAACCTGCGGTTGAGGAAGCTTTAAGTACCAATATCAACACGGGTATTTATATTTTTGAACCAGAGGTAATCGACTATATTCCCCCAAATCAAGAGTTTGATATTGGCGGTGAATTATTTCCTAAGTTGGTAGAAATGGATGCTCCTTTCTACGCTGTCCCAATGGATTTTGAATGGGTCGATATTGGTAAAGTTCCTGACTATTGGCACGCTGTTAGAGGTGTGTTAATGGGGGATATTAAGAATGTTGCTATTCCGGGTAAGGAAGTTTTTCCTGGCGTTTATACTGGGCTGAATGTGGCAGTGAACTGGGATAAGGTTGATATTACTGGACCTGTTTATATCGGCGGGATGACTCGTATTGAAGATAAAGTCAAAATCGTCGGTCCGGCAATGATTGGTCCGAGTTGCTGGCTGTGTAGCGGCGCCACTGTGGATAATAGCGTGATTTTTGAATATTCTCGCTTGGGACCTGGGGTGCGTTTGGTGGATAAGTTGGTTTTCGGTCGTTATTGCGTTGATAAAACGGGTACGACGATTGATGTCCAAGCTGCCGCGTTGGATTGGCTGATTACCGATGCGCGTCAAACTCTGCCTCACCAAGAACCTCTTGAACGTCAGGCGATCGAGGAATTATTGGGTAACGGTGGTTAATTGTTAGTGGTGGAGGCGTTGTCGAAAACGTCTCTACCTTATTTGGTTGACAAAAATACGTTTTTATGTATTGCGATTGAAGGGAGAAGTGAGGGCGATCGCCAACTTAAATTTTATGACTAGGTTATTTTATAAACCTTATTAATTTTAATCCTGGTAAAGAAATACTTCCTTGATTATAATCACTCCGACCCGAAACGATCGCTATTTTCACCCTCACCTTTTATATCAAACTCAGGTTTTCATGGTATTCCTAAGTTTCAAAATTAATAAGTAAGCAATGTCTTAATTTCAGTTCCAAATTCTCCGCCACCAAGGTAGAGGTCGAGTCTCAACTAAATCGGCTTTTTTGCGGATATCTCTTATATTCCAACCTGTTAGCTTGGCGAGAGTTTCTACTTCTTGTTCTTGTCGCTGTCGTAAGACTGTTTTATATTGTTCGGCTGCGTCGCATTCCATCTCACCTTTGTAAGGATGGCGAATTACATAACGACCTTGAAAGTTTTGTTTATTTGCTGTTTCTTGAAAGCGCAAATCTTCGGGAAAAGTATTGCGAGTATAACGGACATGAATGCGACTGAGAAAAACATTTTGTGGTTGTCCGGGAACTAGCCAAAATACTCCAGCTTGCTTTAATTCTTGCCCAGAAAGAGGGTCGGCTGCACAAGGGTCACACCAACTCATATCCCAAGCATATTCAAGAAAAGCTACTCGTTTGTTTTCTTGGTTATATGCAGTTTTAAACATGGCTTTATAGAAATCGGCAAATTCTTTTGACACGAATTCAGGAATCTCGACATTGGAAGGAATTTTGGCGGTGCGATAGTTAGTAACTTCCACTTGACCTTTTGGCGATAAAAGATAAACAATTAAATCTTGTTCGCCTTCAGCATTTGTCATTCCCAGTCGAATTGGTAACATAAAGCGAGGATCTTCATAAGCAATCATTAACGGACGTAAAGATTGAAAACCACTGCTTTCAAATTCTTCTAAATTCACTTTTGCGACAAAAAATTTCATATTTTGGCGAATATATGGTTGCAGTAAATCTTTTGCACCGCGAGGTATTTTATAGCCGTTATTTATCAGCCAAGTTTCCAGTCCCGATGATTCTCTCGCGCTGAGAATAACGATGTCGTATTCTCCCACACTAAAGCTA
>NZ_JAAHBQ010000120.1 GCF_020144665.1 Oscillatoria salina IIICB1
AATTTAATTACTCTTCACCACCAAGGAATTTTAGGAACGGCGATCGCCAATACATGATTCGTGAGAAAATAACCAGGTAGCGAGAGCGACTAAATTTACGATAGACTGCATCAAAGTAGGAAGAGAGTGCGTGGAAACCCAATGACTAGCTTGAGGTTGAGGGACAAAGAAGTAAATCTGGAAGAAGTTAATCAGCGATTTGCCAATAGTGACGCTGAGGAAATCGTCCAATGGGCAGCAGATACCTTTGGAAATGGACTGGTAATGAGTACCAGTTTTGGCATCCAGTCGGCTGTGATGCTACATTTAGTAACTAAAATAGTTCCGGATATTCCCGTTATTTGGGTTGATACCGGGTATTTACCTGCTCCAACCTATGTTTTCGCTGAAGAACTTACCGAACGACTCAAGCTTAACCTGAAAGTTTACCAATCTCCAATGACTCCTGCTCGTATGGAAGCTATTTATGGTCGTCTCTGGGCAGAAAATGATGTGGAAGCCCTCAACCGCTACGACCAAATTCGCAAAGTCGAACCAATGCAACGAGCATTAAAAGAATTGAACGCCACAGCTTGGTTAGCTGGACTGCGTAGCAATCAAACCGACCACCGCAAAACTTTAGATTTTGTCAATTTTCAGGGAAATATTTGTAAAGTTTTGCCGATTTTAAATTGGAATTCTCGCAAAATTTATCAGTACCTCATGGCTAACGATTTACCTTATCATCCTCTCTTTGATGAAGGTTATGTCACTGTCGGAGATTGGCATTCGAGCCGTCCGCTTTCTTTATCTGACGAAAACGCACGCGATACTCGTTTTCAGGGACTTAAACAAGAGTGCGGCATTCACCTACCTCAAAGTTTGGGAGAATCAGAAAGTCTCGATTCTAGTTCTTTGTAAAGATGAGTTTAGCGATCGCGCTGTATTAAGTGCAACTTCAGAGAGAATTGGGATTACTTAAAAAAACTCATGACTCGTGTTAAAAGTAAATTAGGCGATCGCCGTAACTTGACAAGTATCAATGTGGCTCAGTTTTGCCATACGCGATCGCCGAGAATTAAAAATTGCCAGGCTGTAAAAAAAGTAAATTTCAATTGCTTTAGTTAAGCTGAAAGAGTCGTTGCCAAAAATATCCTTTCGATTTGTGTTTAGCAAACAAAGCAATTCTTTACTGCGGCTAAGTTTGATTATTTTCCTCAGTATCGCAAATCCCGTCTCAACTTCAGCGCAGAGTGTTTCTACTTCGTCCGTGAATGAGGAATTTTCCCAGTTACAGCAAGTTTTGACAGCATATGGATTTCAAGTAAATCTGGCGATACCACCCGTAAGAGGAACTTATGGATTATTTCAAGTTGATTCCAAACAAATTTGGGTTAATCCAGTAGTATTCGACTTAGGAATAGCTGTTCCTACCCTTGTCCATGAGTCAGTACACGCGGCTCAATTTTGTGCTGGAGGTGACAAACTTCAGTTACTAGACTTAGCACTTGAACCCTCACCGAGAGCTAGACCTTACTATCTACGCTATCATGCTTATCGACGGGAAATAGAAGCTCAAGCTTATACGGTTCAAACTCAGCCTAACCGAGTCGAACTAACGATTGAGATTTTGCACCGATATTGTCGAAAGAAGCCTTAATTGGCAGTGTCGCACTAAAAAAATCAGGTCATCGCAGCTTTGCTTAATGCTGGTGGCTGGATTGGCTTATTTTACCAACCAGGACCTTATGATGAAATTACTCATGCTTTTACCACTTTTTCGATTACCTTAGCACTTAGTTTTTTGGTTTATCAGTCGATGCTGACAGTTTTTCGCAGTCACCGTTTGCTATATATTTTGACAATTATTTCTTTTGGGATTGCAATTGGGGCGCTATGGGAAGTGTTTGAGTGGGCGACGAAAACTATTAACGATCTTGATGATACGATTGTTGATTTAATTATGGATACTATTGGGGCAACTGCTGCCTCGCTATTAAGTTTACGTGCTTTGGAAGAAGAAACTCGTCCTCAGAGAAATTAAGCTGAAATAGGATTATTTTGCTAAATATAACACTACGTTTTTCTATTTTGATTATTACTTCTCTCCCTTCCCTGGTAGGGAAGGGGGTTGGGGGGTTAGGTTAGGCAATTTTGGGAAGAAAGTCCAAAAAAGAGGAAAAATTTGGACAGTTTTAGCTTAATTTTGCAGAAATAATCTAACTTGGTAAAGACGTAGCATTACTACGTCTCTACAGATTAACTTTCTTCCGGCATTTCTACACCAAAAACGCGACTGAAAGCTTTTTGCACTTTATAACCCGAATCAATAGATTCCAAGGGGTCTTTCCGCAGTCGGTGACGCAAACAAAGAACGATAACTTTACTAATATCATCTTTCGTTACTTCGGTGCGTCCTTCCAAGGCGGCTAAAGCTTTAGCTGCGCGATTTGTAACAATATCGCCGCGCAATCCATCTACATCTAATTCAGAACAAACTTCGGAAATATTAACTCGCAATTCGTAGTCAAGATTAACTTGATTTAGTCTTTTTTGGGCTTCAACTAATTGCTTTTGTAGTGCTTCTTGCTGAGATTGATATTTATCTACAAATGCTTGGGGATCGCGATCGAATTCTGCTCTTTGTTCGACAATTTTCACTCGTAAAGGTGGTTCTTTCACAGTGTGGATTTCCGCGTGCATCCCAAAGCGATCGAGCAGTTGGGGACGTAATTCTCCTTCTTCTGGGTTTCCCGAACCTACTAAGACAAAACGGGCTGGGTGTCTGATGGAGATTCCTTCGCGTTCGACGGTATTCCAACCGCTAGCTGCACTGTCGAGAAGTACGTCTACGAGGTGATCGTCAAGGAGGTTGACTTCATCGACATAGAGAATACCACGATTAGCTTTTGCAAGCAATCCTGGTTCAAAAGCCTTAACACCTTCAGAAAGAGCTTTTTCGATGTCGATCGTACCGCAAACTCGGTCTTCAGTGGCACCGAGAGGCAAATCTACCATTGTGACTTTTTTCTTCACGATTGGTAGAGTCGTTTGTGATTCTACCATTTGGCGCACTTCATCGCTCATCAAGTCGGGATCGTTGGGATGACTATTGAAGGGGTCATTGACAACTACATCAATTTCTGGTAATAAATCGGCTAGAGCCCGGATTGTTGTCGATTTACCTGTGCCGCGATCGCCCATAATCATCACTCCACCAATTTTGGGATCGATGACGTTCAGCAATAAAGCTAATTTCATTTCTTCCTGACCGACAATGGCGGTGAAGGGAAAGACGACGCGACGAGTTTTTGGGGGTGCTGAGGCAGTAATAGTCATATCACATTTTTAGTTATTTGTCAACAAAAACCAGAAGCGAGACTCGCGTCAGGAAATTGAGCAGCAAGCGATCGCTCGGAAAAAGATCATATTCTTTTAATTAACGTTTCTTATTGTGCCACACTAAGGGGATTGGGGACTGGTGATTGGGGACTGGGGATTAGGAAATTCAGTTATCAGTTACCAGTGAACAGTTATCAGTGAACAGTGATTAGGGAACAGTTAAAAGTTATTAGTTTATCCTCTAATTCCTCCTTGTCTCCCTTATCTTCCCCCTCTCCCTTATCTTTTACTCGTTCGGAACGACAATATATCCAGTAGTCGTATCTCCAAGTATCAAATTACGTTCTTGTCCCCAGTACCAATAGTATGCACCGATATAAGCACAAATAAGACTATCGAGTCGATCTTCAACGTCTTTTAGTTCGCTACCTTTGAGAGAATCGAAATTACAAGTAAGGGGTGAAAAGGGGGAAAGGCTGAGAAAAGGTTCTCGTTTAGGCAAAATTTCAGTAATATATTGACGCAATTTGTTTAACTCAGCTTTCTTTTGTGCTAAATTGCCTTTTTTATACTTTAAAATCCGGTCTAAACCAAAAAAATGCACGATCGCCGGATGAGGATAAACTTCGATTTGATATCGTCCCAACTTTTTGGGTTCTATAGTTGCGGCATGGAGAAAACCCCGCTTAGACAAACTTACACCAAAAGCTACAGTCCGTTGAGCAAAAGGGCGAGAAAGATTAGCTGGATAGCAACCTGCATGATAGCGACGAAAATATTTATGAGTCAATTTATCTGGTAGTCGCATTCCCGTTAAGTTAGGAATGAGAGTAGGTGCATCGACCGCGATTAAAGCAGGTTCGTTAACTGCTACCCAAGTGTCAATCCAACTAAAAATATCGCCTAGTTGCTGTTGACGATTCAAATCTAAGATATTTAAGCGATCGTTTTGCCAACTTAGGCAACAAAGTCCAGTTTCGCCGGATGTCCAGCCTAAGTCAATACCGAGGAATTTCATTTTGCTTGCGAACTAACTGAAACAAACGCGAAAACCGATATTATACAAATTAGCATCAGCTTGATATTTCTTGCGATAGGCACTGCGACAAGCATTAGGTCCGGTGTTCCAAGAACCTCCTCGCAAAGGTCGGAAGTTGTTGTCTGCTTCAGATGAGGGTTTACCATTGTTGAATGCTTCTTGATAGTTATTATGCCAATAGTCAGCGCACCATTCCCAAACATTACCGTGTAAGTCAGATAAACCAAAATCATTGGCTACACCAAAACTAGCAACTGGTGTAGTTTCTTTGCGGTCTTCTCCTTCTGAACCTGCACCGTAAGCACCGCGACTGATAATTCTGCCATCGTATTGCCAATTTACACCCGAATAGTTAGCGAAGTCAGTAGTAATGGTTTCGCCAAAATGAAAGGGAGTAGTTGTCCCACCGCGACAAGCATATTCCCATTCAGCTTCGGAGGGAAGGCGATAGTTGCGTCCGGTATGCTGAGATAATCGGGCGCAAAATTCGATCGCTTCAAACCAAGAAATTTGTTCTACTGGTAGTTCGTCTCCTGCAAAACAGGAAGGGTTGGCTTGTAATGGTAGGTTAACTTGAGGAAATGCCGCTACGGTGAGCCATTGGGCTTGGGTAACGGGATATTTACCAATGCTGAAAGCAGCGACGGTGACTTGATGTTGGGGAGTTTGGGTTGAATTGGCACCAATTTCGGTTTCGGGTGCGCCCATGAGAAAATTACTGCCAGTTAGAGGTACGAGTTCGAGTGGTATGTCTTCTGTGAGGTGTTCGATCTGGTAAATTGTTTTTTTGAGAGTGCGATCGCATTCTTCGCCGAGGCGATCGACTTTGACGACGGTAAATTCGGTGATTTTTTCAGCGAGGTTAGACATTAGCAAGTTAGCTTCCGTGCTGGGATCGATCGCATTTTCTCACGAGATTGAGATCGCTGTTGTTTGTAGTTAGCAGTGAAAAGAGAAAAAAGCGACTAATTAAGTTAATTTTGTCCACTTTTGACCTTGATTTGCGGATTTATCGGGTAATTTGACTGTAAAGGTACTGCCTTGATTGAGTTCGCTTTGGACAGTGATGCTACCCTGATGTGCGGTGGCGATCGCGGCGGCGATCGCTAATCCTAACCCGGAACCACCAGAAGCGCGCGAGCGATCGCTGTTGACTCGATAGAAGCGATCGAAAATCATTTTTTGTTCTTTTGGGGCAATTCCTATTCCCGTGTCTTCAACGCGAATTATGACTTCGTTGGGGCTATTTTCTAAACTTATTTTTACTTCGCCGTCAGCCGGGGTATAGCGAATTGCGTTACTGACTAAGTTCGCAACTAAACAATACAATTGTTCGGGATCGCCTTTGATTTGTAATTCGCGATCTACTTTAATTTCGGCGCTTAATTTTAGTTTGGCTGCAAGGGCTAAAGAGGCAAATTCTTCGGCTAAATCATTAACTAAATCAGTTAGCGAAACTAATTCTTGGGGTAAAGTAAGGGAAGAAGAAACAGTTGAATTTCTCTCCAGACGACATAAAATTAATAAATCCGCAACTAACTGCGAAAGTCGTTGATTTTGACGATTAACTGCTTGTAAGGTTTCTTGTGCTGTAGTTGGCTCTAAACTAGGTAACATTAATGTTGATTCTACTGTCGCCCGAATTGCTGCTAAAGGTGTGCGTAATTCATGAGCAGCATCAGCCGTAAATTGTTGAATTTGACGATAAGATTGATAAATTGGCTGCATTGCTAATCCGGCTAACCACCAACTCGCAGCAGCAATAAAAAAAATTGCTAGAGGTAATCCCAAGATTAAAATCCATTTAACTGTTGCGACATAATTTTCAAAATCTTGCAAATTACGTCCCACTTGGAGATAACCCCAATTTTGTCGCTCTTTAGTCTGTAGAGATAAAGTAATTTGACGGTAATTTGTTCCGCTATTATCAGTTAATCTTTCCCATTGTGAAAAATTCTTTGATACAGCTATTCCGGTTGGTTGTAATCCTGCTACAGCTACTAAATTTCCCGAACGATCCAGTAAGCGGATATAATAGTTATCCTCATGAGAGAGTGTGAGGTCGGAGTTAAGACAGTTAATATCGACGATGCAAATATCCGGTAAAAAACGAGTAGCTGTAGGTGTTAAAGTTCCCGGTTGTGTGAGAATCATTTCTAAGCTGTTCTCAAGTCTACTAGCAACTGATTGTAGTTCGCGATCGATCGTGATACGATGAGCGTGCGCGATCGCTTCGTAAACTCCGATCCCAAATACACTCAAAATCACTCCCATTACTCCAGCATACCAAACAGCAAGTCGGCAACGAGTCTTCTGAAATAGTCGATTTTGTTTCATTGTTTTGGGTAGTTGAAAATTTTCTCCGCGATCGTTAATCTGATTGAGGAGGATTGAAACGATAACCTAGTCCGTAAACGGTTTCGATTAAATTATTACAGCCGTGTTGTTCTAATTTACGTCGTAGCAAACGAATTTGTGCTGCAACAACGTTACTAATTGGTTCTTCTCCTACTTCCCAAAGTTGAGTTAAAATTTGTTCGCGGGTGACAATTTGTTGAGGGTGACGCAGAAAATATTCTAGGAGTAAAAATTCTTTGTGCGTGAGAGAAATTACTTTTTTTTCTCCTCCTGAAACTGTTGAAGAAATGGTATTGGTGCTATAATCTAAAGTGAGATTGGCAACTTGTAATTGTGATGGTTGTATTTGTGGCGATCGCCGTTGTAATGCTCGCAATCTCGCTAGCAATTCCGCCATTCCAAAAGGTTTGACTAAATAATCGTCAGCCCCGGAATCTAAGCCTATTACTTTATCAATTTCCCGATCTTTTGCTGTTAGCATCATCACAGGTAAAGAATCGTTTCTACTCCTAAGTCCCTGAAGTAATTCTAGTCCTGACATTCCCGGTAAAAGCCAATCAAAAATCGCTAAATTGTATTGAGTCCAGTGATTTTCTAAATAGTCCCACGCATCATTACCATTAAGCACCCAGTCAACCACATAACCAGCTTGATGCAAAGTTTGTTTAACTGCTGCACCTAAATCTGGTTCGTCTTCAACTAACAATACTCGCATTGTTTTTTAGTTAGCAGTAGAAATCGTTTAAAAGTCAGGAGAGTCTATAGTTAATCCAACTCCTGCGCCAAGAGCAATTATATCAAGTAGCGATCGCCAATCGCGTCTACCCATTTCGACTTCTTGTTCGTCAACCAAATCGGTGAGTGAACTACCTCAGCCCTTATGGTGTGAGGCTTCCTATCCAACAAACTGCGAGACAGTAGACTTCTTGCGTCCTCTACTGTTCCGTCTGTCGATCCGATCAATGTACGGGTTAATTTCCGGAAGATAGACAAGACCGGAAAACCTTGCTAGCATAGGCTTCGATCGCTGTTCGCGGCTATAATCCATACCGTTGGATAAGCGCAGTTAGTTTTTGTTCGACGAAGCGCGATCGAATACTTTCAGGTGCAACAATTTCGCAATCTTGCCAATATTTAGCAAGATCTCGAAAAAACCAGAATGTACTAGAGATATGGCGAATTACGCGTCGTCTGGGTGGATCTCCTTCTAATTCGCTAATAAACCGATCTCCTGGTTTATAACCTCGATAGCCAAACGCAAGTCCACCAAACAGGTGAAATTCTACAGGAATTGTTTCTAAATCCGGCAACCATTCTTGCTGGATGGGAATTACTGCGGCTTCGACAATGCGATCGAGTCTTAATGTCCAATTGTGACACAGTTCGGGAATATCTTGATTTCCTTCAGTTTCTTCGCAACGACAAACTAAATACTGTCGTTTCTCAATCGGTTCAATTTTGGCAAATAATACTGTGTAATTCCACTGGCGATCTCCTGCATCTCGGTAGGAAAGACGAAAGGGTTGCTGACGCTGGATTAAGTTGTCAATTCGTTGTCTCCATGCAGGTTGTGGGTTGTCGAGAAACGTCTCAATTTCTTTTCTGAATCCTTTGGTTAACTCACTGCGGGAACTCAATAATCGCCCAATTTCTAAGGCTTCGAGCATTTTTCCTTCATCAATCAGGACTTTACGCGCAGTATCTAATACTTTAATTCGTTCTGTTGACCAGTCATTGTTACGGACAATTTGCAGGTGGTTGCGGGCGATCGCGCTTACTAATTTGGAAATATTGGGTTTGTCTCCCCAAAGCATCCCAAATTCAGTGGCTAAAGCTTCTAGTTGTTTTTTTTCGCGATCGGATATAGACAGA
>NZ_JAAHBQ010000121.1 GCF_020144665.1 Oscillatoria salina IIICB1
ATCTGAGAGCAAAAACAGCGATCGCTCGAACTCAACTAGCCAAAATATCTATTGACTGGAACTAAGCTTAAGCAAAAATCATTTCATCTAAAAATGAAATCAGGATGAAATTCAATTAAAACTTTAGTAAGAGATCTTTATTCCTTCATCGGGTAGACGCAAAAATTGTAACCAAGCATTTATCCTGCATACAGCAAAAATCATCAAAAAAATCTTTAGGTCAAAACATGAACTTTGCAAATTTTGGGCAAACTTATAGTGAAGCAGCCCTAACTTCACTTGGCTTTTTTTGGAAAGCCTTATGGGCGTTTGTTCTCGGTTATATTATCAGTAGCGCTATCCAAGTTTTTGTTACTCGCGAACGAATGCAAAAAACGATGGGAAAAGCAGGCAAAGGTAGTGTTTTACTTGGTACTTTTTTCGGCTTTATTTCTAGTTCTTGTAGCTTTGCCGCTTTAGCAACAACTAAAGCTTTATTTAAAAAAGGGGCTGGTTTTGTCCCGGCATTGGCATTTTTGTTGGCATCGACAAATTTAGTAATTGAACTAGGTTTTATTATCGCTATCTTTCTCGGTTGGCAATTTGTTGTTGGGGAATATCTCGGTGGTTTTTTACTGATTGTTTTTACATGGCTAATTGTTAAATTCACGCGCCCGACACAATCAATTAGAAAAGCAAGGCGGCGGTTGCGGGAAAATGAAGGTGAAGATAACAATGAGGGCGAAAATGGCTCTGACTGGAAAGAAAAAATCCAAACTAAAGAAGGATGGCGAGAAGTTGCCAAAAAATACTTTATGGAATGGAAAATGGTCTGGAAAGATGTGACAGTCGGTTTTACAATTGCCGGTATTATTGCGGCTTTTGTCCCGCGTGCATTTTTCCAGTTTTTGTTCTTGGGTACGGGTAGCGAAAATCCTAGTTTCTTAGCTTTGTTAGAAAATTCCGTAATCGGTCCGGTGGCAGCATTTTTTACATTTATCGGTTCGATGGGAAATATTCCCCTCGCCGCAGTTTTGTTTAGTAATGGGGTTAGTTTTGCCGGAGTTATGGCATTTATTTTTAGCGATTTGGTCGTGTTTCCTGTAATTCGTATTAATGCTAAATATTATGGCTGGAAAATAGCATTTTATATTGTAGCTGTATTTTTTGCAGCATTGGTGGCGACAACTTTAGTTATGCACTACGGTTTTTCTTTGCTAGGAATTTTACCCCAAAATCCAGGAAGTGGTCCGACAGAAACTCAACGCTTTGCTATTGATTATACTTTTTGGCTCAATCTGGTCTTTTTAGTAATTACAGGGATATTAACTTGGTTGAATTTTGGGAGAAAAAAACAGCAAAATGGCAAAGATCAACACCATCATCAAGGTAGTGGCAATCAAAGCATCGTGGAGAAGGTATTATTTTGGTTAGCGATCGCTTCGTTTGTTTGGTTAACTGGTGGTGTAGTTATTTCCTTCTTTCAGTAGAAATGCTTATCCCAAGGTCGGCGTAGCGATCGCGCTAGATTTTACCAGAGTAGATAACGAGTTGGCTCAACACATCTTTATTTTCGGAAAACCTTGTTTCCGTAAGCTAGTATACGGGAATTTAATCTTTTAATTTAATTACTGGTTAAGTTTAACCATGCGATCGCATCGGAAGCCGGAAATCTTGGCTGTGAATCCACATTTTCTATAAGTACAAATGAACTTACTGGCTCCAGAAGATACACTTGTACTGTCACTATCTAAGCAAGGTCACTGTTACCAGCGCGTGCTGACAAAAAAAAGAATTTTGTGTTTAATTCAACCTTCGTTAGGATTATTGTCTTATATCTCCTTGGTCGCTTCAACTCATGTTCTTGTCCCTATTCATACCAGTTTCAAAGCTTTTAAAGGTACTGAACTTTTATTGAACACGATTGTCCGAGTTAAAAGAAAAGCTAATAAAAATCTTACGGTTGCCGGATTTTTACCCACACTCTATGCTAAAGTAAACTCTCAGGATTCACGGGCATTAAAAGCAATTAACGAACAAATGGCACTCTTTGGTTCAGTTTTGCCTCCGATACCCCGGAGTACCGCACTAGCTGACGCGGCTGAAGAAAGAGTTCCCTTGGCGCAATATCAGGCTAAACATCCAGCCGTTGATGAAAAATCGATTAGAAAAGAATTATCAAGGGACAAGGGATAACGTTATCCCTAAGCAAGAAATCGAGGTTATTGAAGAAACATTCGCTTCATTAGGGCTGATGGGATGGCGTTCCTTCGTGCAAAACCGCTTACCCTTGCTGAAATTACCCGACCAGATATTAGAGGCATTACAAAAAGGGCAACTGGAATATACTAAAGCTAGAGCGATCGCTCGTGTAAAAGATGAAGCACAACGAGAGAGATTATTGTCGGAAGCGATTGCTGGGGATTGGTCTCTTAGTCAAAAACCTACACCTGTCAGAGTGGCAACACTCCCCTCGACTCTACCTCTCGGCGGCCACCTTATTATTGATTCACTGCCCAAAGATTAATTCTTTGGGACAATTTATTGTTTGGAAGTCCCTAATTGAGATACTGTGATTGTTGTTGAGATTTAATGACATTAGTTAAGTAGTCATATTGTGATGGCAAAGTAGTTTTGAGGTAATTAGCTCTTTCGCGAATATGTTGAAATGCCTGGATAGCCTTTCGTTCATCAATATGATCCAAAGCTGGTAAACTTTCTAAAGGCACATAATTGAGTCCAAGCAGCATTACAGAATAAGAGTATGACTCGAAGCCATGATAATTTGGATTGATGTTTTTGTTATTTGGTAATCGAGTTTTCCACAGCCGCAATTTCTCGCGTAATTCTTCTGGAATAAGAATTTCGTGCTTAGTTGCTTTCCAGAATGGCGTATCTGCTCTGTCGCTTGCATAATAATGTATTGTTAAGAAGTTACGAACGCCATCTATGCACTCAGAAACAGCTTTGTTATAGCTTTTAATTAGTTCCTCATTAAAGGTTTTGCTGGGAAAGTGGTTGATCAACTCTTCAATACCATGTTGAATGAAGAATATGCCTGTTGATTCCAATGGTTCTACAAATCCACTCGATAGACCAATTGCAACACAATTCTTTACCCATGAATTGCGGTTTCGTCCCACCCGAATTTTAATATGCGATGCTTTGCAATTTTGTGCATGTGATCCTAAGTGCTGGCGAAATTCTTGTTCTGCTTGTTCTTGTGTAAGAAATTGACTGCAATAAACATACCCTGTACCAATTCTGCCATACAGAGGAATGTTCCAAACCCAGCCAGAACTCAAAGCGGTGGCTGTTGTATACGGGTTAATGCCCTCGTTTTTGATATCAGTTGGCACTTGCATAGCGATCGCACGATCACATAGTAAAGACTCGGAGAAAGAAATGAATGGTTCATTCAAAACTTTGTTAATCAACAAACCACGAAAACCAGTACAGTCTATAAATAAGTCTCCACTAATATTGCCATGCTCTTTAGTTATCAAGCTATTGATGCTGCCATTCTCTGTTAACTCAACGTCAACAACGTCATCAACAATCTGCTTCACGCCTCTTTGCTTTGAATAGTCTTTTAAAAATCTTGCCATTAGATTAGCATCAAAATGATAAGCATAAGGATATTGCTCCTTCAGGTCTGCCAAAACATTTTTCTTTGAAGGAACCTTATCAGAGAATAAATTTTGAACCTTATCATCAAAAACAGTGCCGTCATAATATCTAGGAGAACGTTGATGATCACATAGTAATGGAATTAAAAAGCAAGAATAATCGAACGGTTCTTGACCGCGCTTCATTTTCAGCCACCATTCTGCAATATCGAAACCTTCAACTGTTTCATATCTTTGGAAAGGATGGTAAAAGTGTCTGCATTGTGCATTCCAATTAACAAACTTAATTGCCATCTTGTAACTAGCATTGTATTTTGGCATCCATTCGTGTTCTTGTAAACCAAGAAAATCAAAGAATAGCTTGATAGTACTAAAAGTTGCTTCTCCAACTCCAATTTTTGTGATATCAGATGACTCAATTAGAGTAATATGGACATTTTTATCTAGAGCTTTACTTAAGTAAGCTGCTGTCATCCAGCCAGCTGAACCACCACCAAGAATTACAACATTTTGTAAACAGTTTGACATATATACAATCCTTTTTAAATCAAGATTTAAACTAAACAACGACAGCAACAGCCTTTCTTCCAAATCCTTAATCAGGATTATTAACGATTTGTTTAGGAATAATCATTGTTGCCGAAGGTAGAGACACAAGTTCACGTCCATCTTGTTGATTTACCTTAGAGGCTAACAGACCTAAAATTTCTTCGCGCTGTTGGGGGGTAAGTATGCCAGAATCAGCCTGACAAAAGAAATCCAATAAAGCTTTGCTACCAGGAGAAGCCTGTTCAAAGCACAGATGGACATCCATATACTCTGGATAATTTACTAATTCATACAACAATCCAAGTTCTTCAACAATTGTTTGCATTTGCTCCATTTGGAGCATATCAGCAAAACCCTGTCCTGTGAGAGCAGCATACTTAAAGATAGTCTCAAACATTACTGCTTCTCTGGTATCAAGAGTAATAACTAAGAAACCATCTTCCTTAAGCATTTCCAACCCTTGACGTATAATTTGCTTCTCATCATTAGGCATATGATACAAGCAGTGGGTATAATGAATGATATCGAACTTTTCATCTGTCTGAAACTCTTGGACGTTTATTGGATAAACCTTTAATTCAACGTCAGAGAACTCTGAAGTGTTAATTTTTTGTTCGTATCGTTGACGGTGTAAAGGGTTCGGTTCAACAGCTAAATAGCGCAGAGTGAAATCCTTTGGTAACTGTTGCTGAAGAAAACGTATTACCTGAACATCAAAATCACCCGGACCAGCCCCTACACTTAACACTGCTACTTGTGGAGGTCGTGGCTGGAAATATTTTGCGATCAAATCGAGAGCAACTTGGCGATTTATCAGCCAGTTTTGGAGAAAAACTTGATAGCCTACATCATAGGCTTCATAAAGTTTTGTTTCCAATTCAGTAGTGTAAGTCACAAAGGTTCTCCTAAATATTATGAGGTAGTACACAGACATCCCAAGCGTTCATTGATATTGCAATAATTTAATTTATGCTCAAATTATGAAATGAAAATATCACTTAGAGCTAACTAGAAGCTAATTGCTAGGAGATAGCCAACAACTGCACCTATTAAGTAAATTTGTTTTGAAAAGCCATTTGCCAACTTTAGAGAAGTTGTGCCAAAAATTTCACAAGCAATTGCTAAAAATAGAAAAAACCAGGACATTGAGTTAACTCCTAATTGATTATTCATAATTTATTGTAGTTGCCAATTTTTTTGAAACTCCTAAGAAGTTCCAAAAAATACTTTGCAGATTGGGAATAGTAGCTTCTCCAACTCCTATACGGGGAACAACCTTAGTTTCTACAACTGTTACTTTCACTTGAGGATCAAACGCTTTATTAAGATAAGTAGCTGTGCTCCAGCCTGCTGTTTCTCCTCTTACAATTAAAACCTTTCTAATAGGTGCATTTGATGCCGATTGTGTGATTGTCATTTTTGTTTGCTCCTTTTAGGCTCCATACGGTTCAGTTAAAGCTCAAAGTTAAGTAAATTATGGATTACTTTCAAAGAGGAATAGGCCGATTGTGTGACTCTCCAGCGATATTGAATAGGCCAGATTATCCAAATGGATAAAAGGATTTGAATTTGGTCATTATTGTTTTTAAGCTAGTTTGAACAGATGACGCATTTTTTCAAAAGCAGGGATACCAGAGTTGCCATCTAGCAACATATTAGCGACTGCGCGACCTATCAATGGACTAAACTTGAAAGCGTGTCCTGAACCACCACCAACCACAATTGCGCGATCGCTTTCAGGGCTAAAGTCAACTACGAAATTTCCACTATTGGTTAAAGTATAAAAACAAGGTTCACCATAATCTAATTCCCAATCAATATTTTGGATATTTGATTGAACAAGATTTTGTAGGTCTTCTAAGGAACTTGACTTGATATCATAAGGTGTTCTGGGGTCATAACTAGTAGGGGCTTCTACAACTTCATGACATACTTTCATCAAGTTCCCTTTTATTGGGGGTAAACCATAGTAACAATCTTGTATGTTGTTTTTGAGCTGTAATCTGATCCAGATAGGAAAGTTCTCATAGGAATACTGATGTTGAGAGTTAGAGGGTTTAAAATAACCTACTGTTTGCGGTATAACCTTGAGTATTGGTTTTGTATAAGGTAGTAAGAGTGATGTCCAAGCTCCTAAAGCTAAAACCAAATATCGAGCAGCAAAAGTTTCCTCATCTGTTTCAACAATAACTTTATCAGATCCAATTTCAACTTTCAAAACTTTTGTGTTTTCAAAAAGATCAGCTCCATATGATAGACAGAATTCTTTGAGTAATTCAATAGTGCTTCCAGCAGCAAGCACCCCCGAAGTGTCTTCTATTAATACTGTTGCTTCGTCAGGTATGATAATTTGGGTAAAGCGTTCTCGTGCTGATTCCACAGAAACACTCGATATACCTTCGACTCTATCTATTACAGATTCTGCATAATCATTAATTAAATCTGCTGGGGAACTGTAAAGACAAATAGGGCATGGATAAAACAATTGTTCGCCACTTTTCTCCTCTAAATGTTTCCAGTCTTCATTTAGTGCAGTATGATAAAGCGAACTATAGTCGGTATTCAGATATACCGCTCTCGCCATACGGGTATCACCATGAGAGCTTCCGCGATCGTGACCAAAAGAGAACTGTTCAATGAGAGCTAATGAGCCTACCTCTCGTCGTAATAGATTGTAGGTCGATGAAAGCCCGAAGATACCAGTTCCTACAACAATAACTGAAAATTCTTTCACGAGTTTTTAGTAGTGAATTGCTGTTAAGTAAAGAAAATCAAATCAAAAATATTCATTCTAGTTTTAGACTAGATGATTTGGAAATAAGCAACTTTTCCAATGAGAATTTACTGTCTCCTGTAAACAGATAATCAAGTGTATACACTGGAAGCAACAGTTAAATATTGGATACTAAATAGCTCCTCAGCGTCTGTCCAAACTTGTTTAACTTCCCAGCCTGCTTGAGCAGCTAGATTAGCAAACTCATTTAAAGTATATTTATAGGAATAGGCAAGGGAAATGGGTTCACCTACTTTAAACTCAAGACAATGGTTGCCAACATGAACCGTTTGTTTATCAAGGCTAACTAATTTCATTTCTATGCGCCCTAATTGCTCATTGTAAATACCTTTATACTGAAACTGATTAATCTTAAAATCAGCATTAAATTCTCGATTCATCCGCCGTAAAAAATTTAAAGCTATGGCTTCACTCAGACCAGCAGAGTCATTGTAGGCTGCATTCAAAACTTCTAGGTCTTTTTTCAAATCAACGCTGACAAGCATAGCTCCATTATCACTGCAAGTTTGTTTGATTTTATTTAAGAGAGTTATCAATTGTGGTTGATGCTCATTACCAATAGTTATTCCTGAGATAAAAGCTAAACGACTCTTAACTAATTTTGTGGGCAAGGGTAGCTCAAAATAATCGTGATAATTAGCACAAACTGGTAGTACTTCTAGATTGGGATAATTTGCTGCAATTTTACTGGCTGAATCTATTAAATACTTTTTTGATATATCAATTGGTATATAACCAGATATTTGTGGTAGACGATCTAGTAAAATACAAGTTTTCTCGCTACTACCGCTACCATACTCAATTAACAGACAATTTTCTCCTACCAAAGAGACAATCTCATCAATGTATTGCTCCAAAATAGCCATTTCTTGCCGAGCAGGATAATACTCAGGTAATTTGCAGATTTGAGCGTATATTTGTGAGCCATTCTCATCATAGGTAAACTCAGTATCAAATCTTTTTTCTGGCTGTTGCAATCCTAAGAGAATTTTCTCAAGATTATTATGCATTTGAGGTTCAGAAACATTCAGTTCAAGATTATGAAGCATAATTATTTACTCAAATTTATTGGCTGAAAAGAAGACTGTTCAAAACCCATCTATTAATGATTATAAGTAAGAATTAACTGTATATTTGATTAGTTCTTACTTTTATACAGTTAACTTAGCCTTAGCTCGGTTCATCAGTATCTCAATGCTATCATAGAAAAAGACTTTTTTTTCTATGACATCGTATGGTTACATTGCTTTATTGAATTTTTAGATGTCCTCTAAGCAATACTTTCCAGGAGAAATAATATTATTAGGATCTAATTGTTTTTTAATAACTCCAATCGTTTCCCAGTAAGTATCTTTCGGACGATTGCTAAAGTGATTCATTTCTTTAATGCTCATACGATATGGATAAATACCTATTTTTTCCAACTCCTTATCTAACTGCTCAGTCCATTGATGTGCCTTTGTTATTTCTTCTTCTTTTTTACGGTCAAAATATACTCTGAATAGTCCTTCAATAGCCATTTCTCCTATACTTACGAAATTATGAAAAGGTGTTACCTGAAATTCTTCAGAGACTTTATTTACTAAATCTATTACCTCTTTCATCGCCATAGCTTCAAAAGGTATTGCCGGTGTAACAGCTTTAAAACCAGATATTTTCTTACAAAAATCCACTTCATATTCTGAATTTTTAAAATCGAACTTATTCATTTCTCCCATTGTTTCAATACTGTAATTAGATGGGATGCCGTTATACAGCATTTGTAATATTGAATAATATCTATGTGCTGGGTTTTGTTCTATTTCACTGCTGTTCAAAAATAATAAATTATCGCAGAATTTTGAAATTCGTTTTTCAACTTCTTGTTGACACAAATTTCTCAGTTTTTCTGTTCCAGAAAAACTGAATATTGCTGACCAATCCCCTGTATAGTTGAATTGATTAGCAACAGTGGTTCTTGGGTCATTTTTATTAGTAACCATCAACCAATTAGGTACTATGTTACTTTCTTTTAGGTCGATAAAAGTATTTGTGAAGGCTACAAAGTTATCTTCTTTAAATTCTGCATATACAATAGTGCCTGGTGTACGAGGTTTAAGACGTACTACCATAGCAGTGACAATTCCTAAATTCGATTGTGTAAATATGCCTTTGATATCGGGGCCTACACCAGGAGGATGGAAAAAGATGGGTTTTCTTGTTTCATGAGAATCAAAGTAATGCCAAAAGCCTGTTCTTACTATTTTTCCATTACCTAATAATACCTCTAATCCAGTCAGAAAATCATAGCGATGATTAAAGAAAACGCTACCTCTATCTAAGGCATTTCCTACAATACTAGTGTTTTCAGCAGACCCAGTAGAGGGGAACATTAAATTTGTATTCTTCAGTAAATAATCAGATAATTGTTTTTGAGTAACTCCTGGCTCAATAATTGCATAGCGATACTTTTCATTGACTTCTATTATATTATTCATTTCACTAAGAATTACTAAAACGCATCCACTTTTTACGGGTAGTTTTGATCCGATACCCCAATTTTTTCCAGTACTTACAACATAAAGAGGTATATGATATTTGTTTGCAACTGCCACAATTGCTTGGACATCGTTTCTACTTGTAGGCTTCAATATAGCTACTGGAGGCTCATCTTGATATTCTGTAATGTTTTGCTTGTACTTTTCTCTTTGCTCTATAGAACTTTCAACTTTAGTACTGCCAATTTTATATTGCCATTCTTGAATTGCTTGTTGGTAGTCTTTCATGATTGGCTCCTCAAATAACTTAGGGAATAAATGCAATATAGTTGCATTTATAGTTTTTCTGTATTTTCTATCTTTTATGCTTCTCTAAAGCGCCACTCCAGAGAAGTAATTGGCTTAAATTGGACAATATTGAGAGTTATTGAATTTCCCCTTTTTTAAGGGCAAATAGGGTGTTATAAGAACGTTATCTCCCCCGAAAAAAATCGCTCTCCAATAATGCCTGTGCGAGTAGAACTTCAAACGAACGCCTTTAGCAGCCAATTGAGTCAAACGTGGAACCAGAGCAAAGCACTCAAATCAACTGAATGCCATCGATTTCTACCAGGCTTGCTTCGACATCACTGTCCGAAATCTCAGCAAATACGCGATCACTGCTGCTGCTAATCCGACATAGGTTCCAATCCAAACTCCCGTTCCAGCTAGGGGCGTGTGAAATCCCAGCAGATAACTCGTTGTCAAACCAATTCCCCAATAAGCCGCTGTTCCCAACAGCATTGGAATTCGAGTATCCTGCAAACCTTGTAGAACGCCATTTGCTGTTCGCTGTATGCCATCAATGATTAATCCGAAGGCAGCGATCCTCATCAGTGAAATACTAATATTCAAAGCATCTGCATTGGCTGGATTATTGACATCGAGATATAGCCCGATGATTTGATTAGGTAGCGTAAATAGCACGATTCCACCAACCAGCATGAACAATACTACTAATCCAATACCGACCTGTGCCGCTTTTTGAATCTGCTTTCCATCCCGCTGTCCAAACCACTGCCCGACCCGAACGGTTGCCACAAAAGACATCGCCAAGGAAACCATGAAGAGAACAATCACGGTTTGCTGCACCACCTGATTCGCTGCCAGGAAAGGTGTTCCAAGTGCCCCCATAAAAAAGCTAACTACTGTATATAATCCGTACTCCAGTACCGCAGCAATACCGATTGGCACACCCACCCAAAGGAGTTGCTGAACAATTTTCGGCTCTAGGCGATGCAGCGTTTGGAATAGCGAATACTGGCGCAGTGGTTTGTGCCAAAGCATATAAGCCAGTAGCGACAAAAACATAATCCAGTGAGCACCAATACTCGCTACGGCTAAACCCGCAATCCCCATTTCGGGAAACCCCAGCTTTCCAAAAGCCAGAACATAGTTACCAACCGCATTAAACAGCGTTGCACCTAGCACAATGAACATGATCGGACGGGCTTGTGACAGTGAGATAATGCAGCCTCGCAGGGTGGCGAACGCGATCGCCGGAAATAACCCCCATGTCATCACATTTAAGTAGGTATCTGCAAGCGTAACCGTCGTTTCAGCTTGTCCAAATTGACGCATCAAGCCATCCAGATGAGCAATGATGAGTATCCCTGGAATGGATAGCAGCAGCGCAATCCATAAGCCCTGGCGAGTTAATCTCCCAATCCGTTGAGCTTGTCCGGCTCCATAAGCTTCCGCAACCAGTGGACTGACCCCAGAGATTAGCCCTATGCCAGTCATCATGAATGCCATGAAGATAATGGTGGCTAATCCACCTGCTGCAAGCACGTCTTGTCCCAACCGGCCCATCATTACGGTATCCACGAAGCCAGTTCCAGCCTGAGCAACCTGGGCAGCCGCTAGGGGAATGGCTAACTTCAGGAACTCCTGAGCTTCTGCTTGAAAGCTCGATCGATTTGGAATATATGTCATAACACTAAACTCAAATGCTAGAGTGAAAATGCTAGAGTGAATTAATTGGGCAACAAATTTCGCTCGGATTAATTCTCTGTTTGTATGGACGTTCAATAAAGCGTTTCGAGGCTCCAAAGACAAAGCCATGAACACAAGAAAACTGCTACTGCAAATTCAATCGCTGAATTTGAGCAGAGTGAACGAATGAGTCAGTGTCCAAAAGATTACAAAATGGTACATACAAAGTACTACTTACACAGCTTGCTAAAACTGTGAAACTTCAGAGAATTTGCAAGACAAATCTGGCAAATCAACTAAAAGAGTGATTAGCGAAGACGAAAAAGCTGACTGAATGGATCAGGGTTGTGCCAGCGTTAGAGCGGTTTCGATGACTTGCGATCGCAACGGCTCCTGCAAGGGTGCAAACCCATGCAAATTGGTTAACCATAAACCGTCCATCGCCAGTCGGATCATCGTCGCGACTTTTGGATCGAGTCCACTAGAAACGATTTTGTTGTGACAATTTTCCCAGAAATCCCGCATTGGCTTGAGCAATTCAGGATTCGTAAAATTTGCAGCTAGCAAGTTAAAGTGAAGCTCGTAATTTTCCTGATCGTCCAGTGCCGAGGCTCGAATATAAGCTCTTACCCAATGACCTGGCGTATCGGGGGCTGGCTCTCGTGCGAGTTCATCATTTAATGTTTCAACAAACTTATCTAACGCCTGCTGAATCATTGCGGCAATTAAAGCCTCCTTGTTGGGGAAATGATGCAATAGCCCGCCCTTACTCACGCCTGCTGCGTTAGCAACAGCATTCAGTGTAAGTGCCTCAACTCCTTGGCTCACGACAACTTGATTGGCAGCCGCAAGCAGTTCCCTTGATTGAATAGACTTTGAGCGTGAGCGTTTCGCCATGAGATTTAAACCTAGATCTTCAAACTACAGGGAAGTGAGACCAGAAAAAGGTTTTGTTCTGCTATGTTGCCATACTTGCCTCCATAAAGCTCCCACTTCAACACGTTCCCAACCCTAACTCGAAACCTAAAACCGTCTGGTTGGTCGGATGATAACAATGTAACGTCTGGTTGGTCGGATGTCAAGATAAATCTGTAGTTTTTTGAACAGGGGCTTGAGGCTGCGAAGTTGCAACGGTGTAGTTCCAATAACGCTTCGAGAGGCAGATGCTCTACACCCATCCAGAAGACGTGCAAAATGCAGTGGAACGGCTGGTTCAGTTCCTTAGTCCAGGAATGCGATCGTGAATTGACTGTCATTGGTAACAAGTTAAAAATAAGTGCATTTTGTCAATACGTCCAAATATAGAAATAAGTTTATAAAATAATGATATCTCTCTTCTGTCACTCAGGGAGAGGTAAAATCAAGGCTAAACCTCTCAACCCCTGATGGCGTGTATGGTTAAGCCGAGAAATCCCGCTCCCACAGTCAGATTTATAGATACATATGCCTAGAGTGACAGAAGAGAGATAGAACCCACATTCCGCACGACAAAATGTAGTGCGTTGTGTGTCAAGTCGGGCTAAGTAGAAATACTTAGTCAAGAAGACAAGAAAAATCTGCGAAGAGGTGTCAAAATTAAAACAGCAGATTAAGATAACATGGCAGCTAATCTATGTCCATTGAAGTCAGTAACTTAGACCACTTAGGTCTGGTAGCGGGAATCATTGATGAAGTTGGTATCGTTGAAAAAATCAATGAACTCATTCCCACTCATAAAACCGAGAAAATTAATACAGGTCAAGCAGTCAAAGGAATGATTTTGAATGGATTAGGATTAGTGTCATCACCATTATATTTATTTAGTCGTTTTTTTCAAGGAAAAGCCACAGAACATTTATTGGGAAAAGGAATTAAGCCAGAATATTTGAATGACGACCGCTTGGGAAGAGTATTAGATGAACTGTATCAAACTGGATTAAATCAAGTCTTTATCTCAATTGTGCTGTCAGCCGTCAAAAAATATCTTATAGAAGTAGGAATAGTCCACTTAGATTCGAGTTCATTTCAAGTAACTGGACAAGATCAAACCGAATCATCCCAATTCCAAGAAGAAGAGCCTCAGGTTGTAAAAATCACCTATGGCTATTCCAAGGATAATCGACCAGATTTAAAACAATTCATGATGAATTTGATTTGTAGCCATGATGGAGATGTGCCATTATGGGTGGAAATTGGCAATGGAAATGACTCAGACACCAAAGAATTTTCTCGGCTCATGAGGGAATACAAATCCCAATTAAAATGGGACAGTCTTATCGTGGTAGATAGCGCATTTTACAGCCAAGAAAATCTTCAATTAAGTCAAAGCATTTCTTGGCTCAGTCGCGTTCCAGTTACAATTAAACTAGCCAAGAAACTGATTGAAGAAATCACGGCTGAAGAACTTCAACCCAGTCATTTCAAGGGATATCGCTATAAAGAACTAGAGAAAACCTATGGCGGAATTCCGCAAAGATGGTTAGTAGTTGAAAGCGAGAAGCGTCGCGAATCTGACTTCAAGAAAATCGCCAAAAATCTGGTCAAAGAAGCCCAGGAAGCCGAGCAGAAAGTCCGACAATTAAGCCGTCAAACTTTTGCTTGTATTCCTGATGCTAAAAAAGCGTCACAAAAATTATTGAAAAAATCTAAATATCATCAGTTGACAAATATTGAAGTTGAAGTAATTCCCTCTAAAAAAACGTCAGATTTGACTCAAAAAACTGAGTATCAAGTCCGAGGGACTGTCAGTTTATGTGAAGAAAAGCTGAAACCAATTCGTTCGGCAGCCGGACGATTTATTATTGCTACGAATCTCCTTGATGAGGAAGTCTTAAGTGCAGAAGAAATGCTATCTAAATATAAAGGACAACAAGGCGTTGAGAGAGGATTCCGTTTTCTTAAAGACCCAATGTTTTTGACAGATAGTGTTTTCTTGAAATCTCCGATGGCGGATTGAATCTTTAGGATTAATTATGGGATTATGTCTGTTGGTTTATACTCTGGGTCAACGGCAATTACGTCAATGTTTACAACGCCGCCAAGCGACGGTTTCTAATCAATTAGGTCGTCCGACTAACCGTCCGACTTTACGTTGGATTTTCCAATGTTTTCAGTCAATTCATTTGTTAGTTGTTTCCCCAACGGTTGAGGTTTCTAATTTGACGGAAGAGCGTTTATTCTTGTTGAAGTTTTTTCCACCAGCTTGTCAACGCTATTATCTACTGTCTTAATCAGGATTTCTTTTCTAATCAAAATTTATTCGTTATTCGGAGGTAGTTCGATACTACCAAGGCACTTTCTGTGGGAATTTTGCTGCTAGAATGGTCGTTTTGGCTCATCAACTAGACAACTTTTTCCGAAATTTAGGCGCTCGCGATCGCCGAATACCGCGATCGCTTCTGGCTCAGGTGAAGGTCATGCTTGACACACAACGTAAGACATTTTGTCGTGCGGAATGTGGGTTGACACACAACGTAAGACATTTTGTCGTGCGGAATGTGGGATTTAG
>NZ_JAAHBQ010000122.1 GCF_020144665.1 Oscillatoria salina IIICB1
TACAAGCCAGGGCGAACGCATCATGTCAATAATTCAAGGATATTCTCAACAATCTTGCGAATAAAAGCAATAAGCCAAGAAATCCTGTATCGTAGTGATAGGAAAAAATATATTTTTTGAGAGTATGCGTTTGCCCTGCTCTACAAGCTCCAATAATTGACGTTTGGCGGTATTCGATCGGGATCGAGAGCTGATTTTACATCCATTAGGACTCCATTGGGGCGCAGACAAGCAAGCAATTGTTCGCAAGGCACGTCTAGGTAGGCTTTATGAGTAACGGCAAGGACGACTCCGTCTAGATTAGACAAATCTGACCAATCTGCAAGCTGGATGCCATATTTTAGCTGTGCCTCTCGGGCATCAGCTAAACAGTCGTGGACTAGGGTTTCAATACCAAATTGCTGCAATGTAGTCACTATATCTGGCACACGGCTGTTACGCAGGTCAGGTACATTTTCTTTGAAGGTTAGCCCTAAAATTCCTACCCGTGCGCCCTTGATGGGTAAATGACAATGAATTAAGAGCTTAACCAAACGTTGCCCCAAGTATGTACCCATACTGTCATTGATTCGCCGACCAGCTAAGATGAGCTGTGGGTGATACCCTACTTCTTCGGCTTTGGTGATTAAGAAATAGGGATCGACACCGATACAGTGTCCACCAACAAGTCCGGGTGTGAAAGGCAAAAAGTTCCATTTGGTTTTGGCTGCAGCCAGAACATCGCGGGTGCTGATTTCTAAGCGATCGCAAATTAACGCTAACTCATTCATCAGAGCAATATTCAAATCGCGCTGGGTATTTTCGATGACTTTAGCAGCCTCTGCCACCTTAATGGAAGGCGCTCGATAAACACCAGCATCGATGATGGTTTCGTAAACTCTCGCTACACGTTCTAGGGTTTCGGCATCTTCCCCAGCTACTACTTTAACAATCTTTTCGAGAGTATGATTCTGATCGCCGGGATTAATTCGTTCTGGTGAATAACTTAGTTTAAAGTCAATACCCTGCTGTAAGCCAGATACCTTTGCCAGAACTGGCCCACAAATCTTTTCGGTGACACCTGGAGTGACTGTGGATTCATACACCACCACCGCACCTGGTTGTAACACTTTGCCAATTGTCTTAGAGGCTTTAACCAGAGGAGTCAGATTAAGTTTATGGTTGCGATCGATGGGAGTTGGGACGGCAACGATAAAGAAGTTGGCTTTTGATAGATGGTCGGGGTTTGAGGTGATCTTGAGACTAGAGAGTGTCAGGTTATTGGGGGAGACTTGGCCAGTCTGGTCGATACCTTGTCTTAAAACTTTGACTTTCTCTATGTTGGTATCAAACCCAACAGTGTCCGGAAATTTTTTGGCTAAGGCTACGGCTAGAGGAAGGCCGACATAGCCAAGACCAATCACCGCAATGCGATCTCTTATGGTGTAAAGACTTTGCAACTTGTTGATGTGTTTTTGCTACTATTTGATATAATCATAGCTTAAATATCTTGCTTGGATTTACCTCAACTATCTTTAGATTCATATCATTACTTCACAGTACTTGGTATAGAAATGATCATTTCATACACTCACAAATTTATCTTTCTAAAAACACGAAAAACTGGCAGTTCCAGCATTCAAATGGCGCTTTCTTTAAAGTGTGGAGATAATGATGTCATTGTTGGGGATGAAAACATCAATGGCTCGAACGTAGATAGAAACATTGATAAAGCCTTTTCGCGGAATGCTCATGTCAACCTGATGCAAATGAAAATAGCCATTCCTGATGAGATATGGAACTCCTTCTTCAAATTCGCTTTTGTCCGCAATCCGTGGGATTTAGTTGTCTCTCGTTATTACTGGGAAAAGAAGGGAATCGGCTGTTCGGCTGCCGATTTCCACGACTGGTTACCCCGATATGTCAATAGCGACTATGCAGAACCGGAACGTAATGCCCAAGGCAACATCGTCAAAAGGATTTGGGAAATCGGAGGTGGATACATTAACGATTTGCAGACTCCATTTGTTTTCGATCAAGAAACAATCGGAATTCAGTTCGTTGGCCGGTACGAAAGGCTTTCTACAGATTTTGACGCTGTATGCAGAACCTTGGGAATTCACACACCACCTCTGCCTCATTTAAAGTCGGGTTTTCGTCAAGTCAAAAGAAATCATGAGTTATATGATGACCTGTCGAGACAGCTTGTGGAGCATGCCTTCGCACCAGACATAGACCATTTTGGTTATGTTTTCTGATCGGCTGAGTTATTGCCACAGATTTTGGAATCGAAGATAAAGTCAATAGACCTCCCCAGAAACTCAAGTTCAGGCACGCTAGATCAAGGTTTTCCCCTAATTACCGAAAAGGTCCGATCAACTAAAAAGTAGCTACAAATGAATAACAATAATCAGAAAGCCTGCATCATCCTGATTGGATGCGGTCCCCATGCCAAAAGAATATATCTGCCGGCTCTACAGAAATTAGGAGATCGCCTAGATCTGGCTCTTGTCATTGATTTGAAAGAGAAGGAATCAGATGTTCGTGCTGCCGTCGCTAGTAAGTGGAATCTGAAGCCGGAGATGTGGTTTATAGACAAATTTATAGAAACCATGCCAGAAGAATTGGATCGTAAACTTTCATTCTTCGTCGCTGAAAGAAAGGTTACTGGGGCGATCGTAGCTACTGAACCCCTTGTACATCGAACTTATGCAGAGTGGGCATTATCCAACGAATTGAGCATCCTGATTGACAAGCCCATTTCTGCCCGGGCTGATTCCACCACTAAGCTGTCCAATGCCGATGGCATCCTTGATGATTATATACTGTTGCTTGCTCGATACCAAATACTTCAAAGAAAAAAAGAGACTATCTTTACCGTCAACTCCCAGCGTCGTTTTCATCCGGGCTTCCAGTTTGTCAAGGAACAGCTTAGGGAAATTGCAGAGAGAACAAACTGTCCCGTGACCTTCATCCAGTCCTACCATTGTGATGGACAATGGCGTTTTCCCAGCGAGATAGTGACCCAAGAATACCATCCTTACTGCTTTGGATATGGCAAAGCATCCCATAGTGGGTATCATATATTCGATACCTTATACCAGTTATATGCCGCGACAGGCATTGAGAAAAAGGCTGCTGACTCAATGGAGATTGTTAGCTCGTTCGTACAACCGAACGGATTTATCAAACAGTTAGCCGATGCTGACTATTACTCCTTGTTTGGGGAACGCTACAATGCCGTCAAGAAATGGACAGACGAAGAGCTTCAGGAGATCTACCATGGTTATGGAGAGATCGATCTTTCAGCGCTTGTAACCCTAAAAAAGCATGAAGAAGCGATCGCCAACTTCAGTATCAATCTTGTTCATAACGGCTTTGCCTGTCGAACCTGGCTCCAGCCCGGTGAGGATCTTTACAAGGGTAACGGACGGGTCAAGCATGAGAATCACAACATTCAGCAGGGTCCATTTCAAAATATTCAGATTCATTCCTATCAGGCTACCGACAAGCATGATAATATCGATGGTCTCGAAGATCATCTGGGGGGGAAGAATCACTTCGACATCTATGTATTTAGAAATCCATTGTTATCGGACTCTCAAGATTGTCTGAGAACCTACAGGCTCCATGAAATCGTATTTGGTGATGTGATGCCAAACAAGTCCACGCTTGTGATGGAGCGGGTAAAACATAAGGTAGTGGAAGAGTTCGTAGATTATCTGATCGGAAAAAAGGACAAATCAGAAATACGCTCGCAGATTGAAGATCACCTGATTCCAGTGCAGCTTATGAGTAGTGTCTACCGCTCCCATATCCTACGCTGTCAAAACTTGCCCTGCGTAGTCAAGTCTCATTTTGGCCATTCTGAAAGTTATGTCTCATGAAAACAATACTTCTGCATTCAGAAATACCAGGGGCGCAAAAGTTTCAGGAAGTCTTAGAAGCGGAAACAGTTGGCTTTCGCGTTGCCCTCTCTATAGATGAAGTCGCCCCTGAGGACGTCGAAATTGCCATAATCTGGTTGACTGTGCCAGACTATCTGCAAAGATTGCCCAATTTGAAACTGATTCTGGTCTGCGGTAGTGGTGTGGATAGTATTATTCATGCCACGACGCTTCCTCGCCATATTTCCCTTGTCAGATTAGTGGACCCATTCCTGCGAGACCGCGTTTCGGATTATGTCATTAAGTCCATTCAAAACCATATTCTCTCTAGGAAGGACTATTTTGAGTTAGAAGATACATCCGATTTGACAATTGATAATATTTCTTTTCCCAAACTGACAGTAGGGATTATGGGTTTAGGGCTGGTCGGGGAAGCCACAGCAAAAAAGCTTTTGGCTTTGGGCTTTAATGTCTGCGGGTGGGTGAGAACATCGCGCCCTCGTGCTTTACCGCAAGTCTATGTGGGAAAAGCGGAATTAGGTGATTTCGCTCGCAAAAGCCAAATTCTCGTTTGCCTATTGCCCCTCACGAATCAGACCCAAGGAATTCTCAACTGCCACTTATTTGACCAACTCCCAGATAGTTCTTTTCTGATCAATGTAGGTAGGGGAGATCATTTGAACGAGGCAGATCTCCTGTCCGCTCTAGACTCTGGTAAACTCTCCGGAGCTTGTTTGGATGTTTTTAAAGTAGAGCCATTGCCAGCCGATCACCTATTCCAATCTCATCCAAAAATAACAGTGACACCTCATATAGCTGGAGGACTGGTGCCCGAACAACAGGCCACTTATGCCGCGAGGGTCATTGCTTGCCATTACCGGGGCGAAATTCCCCCAGGAGTTGTCGATTTCCATGCCAGTTATTGAACCCAAGTATAGAATGAGTAGAACGCCCAGAATTCTCATCCATTGTCAATATGTCTATGGCATTGGCCATTATGTCCGCTCCGTTGAGTTAGCTCGGGGATTAAGAGAACGATTTGATGTCTTTTTGCTCAACGGTGGCGAAAGCGTCCCAAACTACGATCTTCCCCCAGAGGTTACCTGTTTCCAACTGCCAGCCATTTACAAGGACGAACAAGCTGGCAATCTTATCCCGGTCGATCCATCCCTGAGCATAGACGATTGCTTTAAAGCTCGCGCATCAGCGATCGAACAGTTAATTGGCCAGCTTGAACCAGATATTCTCATCAGCGAACATTTTCCTTTCGGACTGCTTTTCGAGGCCGAAGTGATGCAATTAATCGCTCTAGTCAAGAACTGTAACCCGAAGGCTAAAATAGTCAGCAGCGTCCGGGATGTTATTGAGTCAGAGAAAGGAGGACAGCAAGATGCCTATATTTGTTCTCTGCTCAATCAATGGTATGACCTGGTTCTAGTCCACGGTGATAAACAGATAATACCTTTTTCCTCCAGTTTTCCCTTGGCGGAGAAGATCGAAATTCCGGTTCATTACACTGGTTATATAGTGCAGGCTGTTACTCCCCCGATTCCCAAAGCCGATCCTCCGCTCCTTATGGTTTCGGTAGGTGGTGGGCGCTTGGGAGACGAGCTTCTTTATGCCGTCCTAGATGCTCATGAGACTGTCGCCAGCCAGTGGCGGCACCACTTGGTTCTATTTACTGGTGCCTTTCAAAAAGATATCCAGAAATTACGCAGTCGCGTTGAAAAATATGCCCACTCCCATGTGACGATCCATGAGTTCGATCGCGATCGCTACCGTCAGATGCTTGCTGCTGCCTCGGCCGTCATCTGCTTAGGAGGATACAACTCCCTCTTAGAGGCAGTTTCTGCCCGCTTACCCACTCTGGTTTATCAACGAAAGTTCCACGGACAAAACAAAGAACAGGCATTGCGTTCTAGGTTCTTCGAGCGCTCTGGTCTCGTCAAGATCCTGAGTCCTGACGATCTCAGCGTTGACCAAATGGCTGCCCGGATCTTGGAGCTTGCGGAAACCCGAGAAAGTCCGAATAACTACATCAGGATTGATGGTGCTGTGACAGCTCGAAAACTCTTGGAAAGACTATTAAAAGAATCGTAACAAATGGAGGTTCGCCGATGAATAATGCACTCGTAGACAAGAAATGGGATTATTCCAAGCAAGCCAGATTCTATAGCTATCGTCCCAGTTACTCTGCCCGAGCCATTGATGCCCTTATCGCCTATGTGGGTGCGAAAGGCGACCATCAGGTTGTTGATATTGGTGCCGGTACGGGAAATCTTAGCATCATGCTACTGGAACGAGGTCTGCGAATCGTCTCTATCGAGCCCAATGATGCGATGCGCGAGATTGGCATTAAGCGCTCTGGCCAGTCGGATTGCATTCGCTGGATACGCGCCACCGGGGCGCAGACAACTCTGGCAGATCGGTCTTCAGACTGGGTAACCTTTGGCAGCAGCTTGAGTGCTATGGACAGCTATTTGACCATGAAGGAGACCTATCGTATTTTGAAGGACGATGGTTTTTTCACCTGTATAGGGAATCGTATCGACTTTAACGATCCCATTCAAAAAGTCGCCGAAGCTGTCATTGTCTCTCTGGTTCCCGATTATGACAGTGGCGCTCGTCGCGATTGGGGGCAAACTATTGAGGCATCCAATTTGTTCCGGGATGTGTTTCACTTTGAGGCCAATTTTTCCTACGAGCAGACTATTGACCGTTATGTGAAGGCATGGCGCTCGGTACGCAACCGTTATTGGGATCTGGCAACACCGGAAGGACAAGCACTTTTTGAGCAGATTGCCGATCGCCTGCGTAGTGAAATGCCCGAAACCTTCACCATGCACTACACCACCCGAGCCTGGACAGCTCAAAGCTGATGTAGAGAAATATTAAATCATTATTAAATATACCTACCACATGGAAGAGCTTAAGTTGGTATTATTCCTAATTTACGGATTAACTGGGATATTATGTTAATTATTAATCTTCACAATGTAGTAGTGGAGCCTCTCAATATATACGATCGCAACGCTGCACCCCGAATCGACATCCACCAGTTCAGCTTGGCAATCGATTGGTTATCGAAGAATTTTGAGTTAATTTCGCTTGATGAGCTACTGTGGCAATTAAACAAAAAGTCCGTCAACAATCGGGCAGCAACGTTGACATTCGACGATGGTTATTGTGGAGTATTGCGCTATGCCTTCCCTATCCTTCAGGAGCGTGGGGTTAATGCTTCGGTTATGGTGGTCACCCAAGCCCTGGAGTCGGCTTCAAAACTCTTTCATTTCGAGGAACTCGAAATGGCTTTTCGCATGACAAAGGCTAGTAAATTAAACCTCCCCGAGCGACCCGCACAACCTATTGAAACGGTTGCAGACCGCATGCGCTGCCTGAAGGCGCTCAAGCAGGAGCTAAAACTCCAACCTGAAGCCGAAAGAAGGCAGAATCACGATCTACTGCTGCAAAATCTTGGAGTAACTCGCGAGCAAATTACAGAGGAATCAAAAAAATTTCCGGTATTTGAAAAATTAAATGGCGATCAATTGAAATTTCTCGCGCGATCGGGGTGGACAATCGGCTCCCATACCCGTACTCACAGGACTCTGAGTTGTCTCAACGATCGAGAAGCGATGCAAGAAATCTCAGATTCTCGCGACGAGATCCAAGCACATCTTGGCTTGACCGCTATGCCCTTTGCCTATCCCTATGGTGGTCCGCAGCATATCGGAAGCCGGGTCTATGACTTAGTCGCCAAAAGCGGTTATTCCTGTGCATTAACAACAACCCGAGGTAGGAATACACCGGATTCAAACATATTTCGCTTACGGCGGATCGATATAGAAGATTTATTAAGGAACCAGCCTGAAATT
>NZ_JAAHBQ010000123.1 GCF_020144665.1 Oscillatoria salina IIICB1
TAAGATTAGATGAGCATTTGTCCCGCCGATGCCAAAAGAACTCACTCCAGCGCGACGAGGGCTGCCATTGCGCGTCCATTCCCGCAGCTTGTCATTAACATAAAAGGGACTATTGGCAAAATCAATGCGTGGGTTGGGTTGGGAAAAATTAAGACTAGGGGGAAGAAGTTGGCGATCGAGGGAGAGAGTGGTTTTAATGAGTCCGGCAATTCCCGCCGCCGCATCGAGATGCCCTAAATTAGTTTTAACCGATCCGATCGCACAATAGTTTTTTTTCTGCGTGTGGGCGCGAAAAGCGCGTGTCATAGCAGCGATTTCGATGGGGTCTCCTAAAGGTGTTCCCGTTCCGTGAGCCTCTATATAGGAGATACTTTCAGGATGAACTTCTGCAACCATCTGAGCAGTGCGAATGGTGCGGGTTTGACCTTCTTCGCTGGGTGCGGTATAACCGATTTTCCCTGCTCCATCGTTATTAATTACCGATCCTTTGATAATTGCATAGATATAGTCCCGGTCGGCGATCGCATCCTCAAGCCGTTTGAGAACGACTGTTCCTATACCGTTTCCTCCCAGCGTCCCATTTGCCCCGGCATCAAAAGCACGACAATGACCATCGGGAGAAATAATTTCATCGGGAGATAACGTCAGTTCGTTTTGGGGAACCTTGACCGCCACACCTGCCGCGAGGGACAGATAACATTCTCCAGCCAGTAAGCTCTGACAAGCGAGATGAACGGCAACCAAAGAACTCGAACAAGCCGTACCCACACTAACACTCGGACCTTTGAGGTCGAGTTTATAAGAAACGCGAGTGGGAACGTAATCTTTATCCACGCCAATTAAGCGCTGCAAACTTCCAACTGAATTTAATAATTCTGGATTGGGCAGTAAATTATGGTAAAGGTAATAGCCCATCCCCACCCCAGCGTATACGCCAATGGGTCGAGTTTCTCGTGCTGAGTCATAACCTGCATTTTCTAGGGCTTCCCAAGCACATTCTAAAAAGAGTCGGTGTTGAGGGTCCATCACTTCTGCTTCTCTGGGAGAAAAGCCAAAAAATGAAGCATCAAACCATTCAATATTCTCTAAAATCGACCCAGCTTTGACCGATTGATTTTCTCGATCTTCTGTTTCGGTAAATATCGAAATCAACTCTTTGCCATTGAGTAAATGCTGCCAAAATTCTTCAATATTTGCAGATTTGGCAAAGCGACTGGCAAGACCGATAATTGCAATTTCTAAACCATTAAATTCGGAAGTCATAGAAACTTATTAGGAAGCAAAAATGAAAATTAATTGGTAACAATTGATTGTTGATATCGTTGTTTTAATCGCTGTCGTCCTTTCTTTAAGGCTTCATTATTTTCCACCTCTTGAACTTGGGCTGGGAAAGGATTATTTTGTCCAGATAAATATTGACTTAGTTGCCGAATTGTCGAATACTTAAAAAGTTCGACTATAGTTAAATTACTTGCTAAATCGGGCAATTGTTTTAAAATCTCTCCATACACTCGCGTCAATAATAAAGAATTCCCTCCTAAATCAAAAAAGTGACGATTTACACCTATTTCTTCAATTTCAAGAACTTCCTGCCAAATAGTAGCAATCGTTTGTTCAAGGGAATTTTGCGGGGCAATATTAGGTTCACAAGTTGGAATAGTTAAAGAATCAGGAACAGGTAAAGCACGGCGATCTACTTTTCCATTCGCCGATAAGGGTAAAGCATCGAGAAAAACGAACGCTGAGGGAATCATGTAATCAGGGAGGCGATCGCTCAAAAAATGGTGGAGAGATTCAAGAGGAATTTCTCCTTTGTTACTCACTACATAAGCAACTATGCGTTTATTCCGCACTTCGTTACCGATAACATCTACAACTACTTTTCTGACCTGAGAATGCTGGGTCAAGACTGCTTCAATTTCCCCTAATTCAATGCGATAGCCGTTGACTTTAACTTGATAATCTTCTCGTCCAAGAAACTCAATATTGCCATCGGGGAGATATCGTCCCCAATCTCCGGTTTTATACAGTCGTTCTCCCGTTTTCGGATGTGTAATGAAGCTTTGAGTTGTTTTTTCCTCATTGCGCCAATATTCCCGCGCTAATCCAATTCCGCCAATGTACAATTGTCCCGGAACCCAAAATGGGCGGGGTTCTAATTCCTCATCCAAGACATAAAAACGCTGGTTAGCTAAAGGACGACCATAGGGAATACTTTTCCAAGCTGGATCGACAATTTTAATCGGATAGCAAATCGACCAAATTGAAGCTTCTGTCGCTCCCCCTAAACTGACGATCTCTACTTCTTGATTGAGAGTTTGTATTTGTCCGGGTAAAGCGAGAGGAATCCAATCTCCACTGAGGAGAATTAACCGCAAATCTCCCAAATCCTTGGCAGAATCTACCATCATTTGCATCAAGGCTGGGACAGAATTCCAAAGGGTAATATTTTGTTGGTGTAGCAAGTCTGCCCAGTGTCTTGGGTCGCGTTCTCGACGCGCTTCCGGTAAGACAACTGCACCACCTGCTGCTAAGATACCAAAAATATCGTACACCGAGAGGTCAAAACTTAACGAAGAGAGTGCCAGAACGCGATCGCCTGCACCAATGCCAAAGCGTCGGTTAATATCTTCGATGGTATTGACAGCGCTTCGATGGGCGATCGCTACACCTTTGGGAAATCCTGTGGAACCTGAAGTATAAATGAGATAGGCGAGGTCGTCGGGGGTTTGTTGAGCGGGCAAGAAAGCAGAACTTTCTTCACTTAGTTCTTCACGATCGACGCACAAGCGAATAATTTCTGCTGGCCAGGAGAGCGTTTCGTCCAACCTTGATTGGGTCAGGATCAGACAAGCTTCGCTATTAGTCAACAAAGCCTGACGGCGTTCTTCTGGCCAAGCTGGATCTATAGGAACATAAGCTGCTCCCGAAGCTAAAATCCCCAAAACGGCTACAATTTGCTCCCATCCTTTTTCCATCATTACCGCAACAAGACGACCTCGACTCGCACCGAGAGTCTGCAAGCGATGGGCGAGTTGGTTGGAGAGGTTGAATAATTCCTGATAGGTGAGGGTTAGTTGGGGTGCAATTACGGCAGGTTGATTAGCTTGTTCTCGAACTCGGATAGCAAATAGTTCGTGCAGTAGAGCTTCGGAAATTGGAGCATCGGTGCGGTTAATCCGATCGTCGAGAGCGAGTTGCGTGGAGGGAAGCACCAATTGCTTCTCCTGCCAAACCGTTGCCGAGGTTGCAAGTAGCTCTAGCAAGCGACAATAAGCCGCAAACATCTCGGCAATTAAACCTTGAGGAAACAATTCTGCCACCACATCCCAATTAAAAGTAAGCTCCCCCTTTTCTTCCCAGATCTGCACGTCCATCCATCCTTGGGATACTTGACTGATGGCATAAACTAACTCACCAAAGTGGGAGAAACTGGAGGTTTCCTGACCTAATGTCTTCATACCGAGAGTGCTGGTAAAGATGATGGGGAGGGCGTTGGGAGTTGTACCTTTAACACGGGCGAGTTCTCGCGTTACTCTTACGCCGCTAAAATAGCGGTGTTCTAGGTCTTGCCAGAGTTGTTCTTGAATGGCGATCGCGCGATCGCGAAAGGAATGGTTGGAGGCAGAATGAACGGAAAAGAGGATTGAAGAGGTAAAATCTCCGATTAACTCGTTGACCTGGGGATGAAAGGGTAAGCGATTAAACAGAGCCAAGTTGAGGGTAAAATTGGGGTTTTTACTCCACAATTTCACAACTTCGCTAAAAGCTGTCAGGAGGACAACCGAGGGCGTTACTCCTGCTTCTCTAGCATTTTGTCGCAATTTCTGCCAGTCCTGACGGTTTAACCGTGCGTCATAGCGGCGAATTTGCGGTTGTTTAATTTCGCTAGGATGTTTGGCTAATGGTAATTCTGGGGCTGGGGGAAGAGTATCCAGACGAGTCAGCCAATAATCGCGCGATCGCCGATATAGAGAAGTCATTTCTAACTTTTGTTCGGTCAGGACGCAATCGCGAAAGGTAATTTCTAAGGGAGGGAACGTGGTTTCGGGTTGGCTGTAGAGTTGATACCATTCCTCAAATAAGCGAAAGAGACTCCAAGCATCAAAGATTTGTAGATCGTAGCTAATATGCAGGCGAACCCGTTTCCCAGGCAGTTGCGTGGCGCGAAATTCAAATAATGGCCAGCGATCGCTGGGTAACACTTGATGGGACAGTTGTTGGCGAATTGCGGCGATCGCGCGCTCTACTTCATCTGGTGAGGCTTCTTGCAAGTCTAAAACTGCTATTTCATAAGGAGGTACGGTTTCGAGAACTTGTTGCTGACCGTCGGCAAGAATAATCGCCCGCAGCATATCGTGACGGTCGATCAAACGCCTGAGAGCGCTATTCAAGCGGCCTACATCCAATCCTTTGCCCTCAATTTCGTAGTAGCCGTGATTGGCAACATTGCCTAGTTCTAAGACTCCCAAGCGACCCACCCAATAAGCGTGTTGCAGGTCGGTGAGGGGAAAGGGTTGATAACGATTGCTGGGGTCGGGAATCGGAGTAGGGAGGGCAGAAAAGCTTTCCTCTGCGGCTTGTTCCTCATCTCCCTCCTTGCAGAACAAGCGGTCGAGGAGATTATTGGCAAGATGGTTGATATCGTTGTCGCCAAAGAACCATCGCAGGGAAATTGAAATGTGAAAATCTGCCTCTAGTCGTCGCTTTAGTTCGATCGCGACTAAAGAATCTAGCAGTCCTCCCAAACACAAATCGCCGCTCAGTTCTTTTCGAGAACATTGAAGATAAATTGCCAACCAATCTAACAGATAGGTTTTCAGTAAACCCAACTGGTCGTCGGGAGAAGCGGTCAGCACTTGTTGCGAGGATAGTGGCACAAGTGAGGCTGAGGCTATCTGCAACGGCGTTACTTTTTCTACTCTTTCCTCAACTTCGGAAACGGCTAAGGGGGGAGCAGGAGGCGTTCCCAACTGCGTCTTTCCCCAACGCAGTACGGCTGCGGCTGCGGTGGCTGCTGCACCATTGCTATAAACTAAGACGAGATCGCCATCCTTGAGCTTGCTTTTCTCGACGGCATGGTACAAATTGGCAAAAGGGAAAACTGGCCCGATATTGCCATAACGGGGATAGAGGTTGAGAACGCGATCGCTATCGATTCCCAAAGCACGGGCGCAAACGTTAGCATACCAAGCTGTTGGCGTATTGAAAGCAAAAAAGTTGATATCGGCAAGATTCACCCCAGCGACCTGGGCAGCTTTTTGGCAGCACGACTGTGCGGCTTTCACAGCAGTTTCAGCCAAGGCGATGGCATTATCCCCGGTTCGCGCGAGGGTTTGAGGTTTCCCTTTGCAATTATTTGCCAGTTCGTAGCGATAGGCATCGCAGGTTTCTGTAGTTGGGGCGATCGCCATCCCCAAAATACCTCCGTTATCTCGTACAGGACTGACGATGAAAGCTCCTACCCCATCTCCTAAAGACCAAGAGAGAGAGTCGGCATTATCCGTGGCGTTTGAACCGAGATGAGAGACAACAATCAGAATGGTTTGATAAGTTTCGGCTTTAATAAAGGCACGAGCAGTTTCTAGGGCGACGAGAGTGCTAGAACAGGTGGATTCAATGCTCCACGCCGGACAGCGCAGCCCGATCGTTCGGGATAAGTAAGCTGCATGACCAGGACCGGGGCAATCGGGAAAGAGTGCGGAAACCAAGGCGAGATCGATATCTTCTGGGGCAAGTCCGGCGAGAGCGATCGCTTCTTTTGCTCCTCGACATTCCAATGCCAACCCCGATTCTTCCTGTAGTAAAATTCGTCGTTCTCTCGCCCCTCGAAAGGGATCGTCAAGATAGGGAGCAACCGCTTGCGACCAAAGATCGGCGCTTTCTTTTCCCATCCCGATAACACTTTTCCTCTGCCGCTTTCTCGCTTTCGGAAGCAGATGAGGAAAGTTTTCGCGCCAATAAGCATTGGTGCGAATGGTTTCGGGAAAGCTAAGGCTAAGGGAACGAATGCAGAGAGAAAAGTTCATCTTTTTTAAGTGCCATTCCATTAACGAACGGTGCTAAACGTTTTGAATCTCGATCGTCCACGCGAGGGGATAAGCTTATGGCTGCATTAGGCGGTGCAATTTGCCGCGATCGCTTAGAGACAATTTCTGAATCTTTACTTTGACGAAAGTTGAGACGTTATTGCGCAGTTTCTCCCAGAGAGAATAATCTGTCGGCGTATAAAATCTTCGGGCGGAGTTTGCTGTCATTGCTTACTACTCCAAGACAACGTTGGTCAACATCGTCTTCATTTTGTTGACGGACTCTATATATTCATTGGCGGGGAGCGACTCGGCGACGATTCCTGCTCCAGCGTTGAGGTGAATGGTTTTGCCGTATTGGAAAACCGAGCGAATGGCTAAAGCCAGGTCGGATTGCCCGTTTCCGTTCACCCAGCCAATTCCTCCAGCGTAAAGACCGCGCGGTTCGTCTTCGAGGCGGTCGATCCACTCTAGAGCCTGTTGTTTGTCGATTCCGGAAACTGTGATTCCGGGAAACAGGACTTGCAGCGCATCCCAGATTGTTTTATCGGGTTGGAGAAGACCGCCGACGCGAGAGGAAAGATGTTGAACGCAACGATAGGTTTTGATCTCCATGAAATTAAATACACCGACGCTATTCGGCAAGCAAACTGAG
>NZ_JAAHBQ010000124.1 GCF_020144665.1 Oscillatoria salina IIICB1
AATCACCTCTAAAATCAGAAAAAGTCTGTTCAACGCCCTCTCAACCCAAAAGACCTATTTTTCTAGCAGATTTGGCAAAGAAATTAGGGCGCTCACCAGAGACTGTTCGTAGATGGGGTAAATCAGGAAAACTTAAAGACTATGGTTGGGAGTTGGTAGCCTCTTCCCGCCCCGCCACATACAGAAAAATTTAACTCAATTCAACTACACTAGAATCAGACCCCCAATCCCTAACATTATGAGAATCATCCAAACCAAAGGAACAGTCAAAGATGGCGGTTTGAGTGTTTCCCTTCCCGAAAACTTCAGCAATGGCGAAGTTGAGGTAATCATCGTCTCCCCAGACGAACCTGATGAATTTGACTCTCGTCACCAGATGATGCTCTCCAAAGGCTATGATACCCCAGAGAAAGTTAGAGAACTCATTCAACAAATCAAGCAAGAAATGCTCATCGCGAGCAGTTAATAAACCCTCGCTAAACAACCTTTCTAACTTCCGCTCACAGAAAACTTTAGCCTGTCCATTTCCTTTAACTTTCATACCCTTAATTATCCGTTATATCTACTTTGTCGAACAACTTAACTCTCAAAAAATAACCGATATTAATCTACCTTTAATAATTACCTATGTCCTTACAACTACAAATAACCTATCCCGAAACCTTCCCCGATGCCATTGGACAAACCAGAGAACAATTTGAACTTGAAGCAAGATGGGCAATGGCAGTTAAACTTTATGAAATGAAACGCTTATCTTCCGGTATGGCTGCTGCTTTACTAGGCATAGATAGAGTCACCTTTCTCTTAAAATTAAACGATTACCAAGTCCCCATGATTGACTTAAGCGAAGAAGAAATCCTCTCCGACATTGAGAATGCCTAAACCCGATAGAATTGTGATTAACACCTCACCCTTAATTGCCTTAGTCGCAGCCTTAGGAGACTTAAGCCTGTTAGAAAACCTTTATAGCGAAGTTCTTGTTCCCTTTGAAGTTTGTCAAGAAATCCTCACAGGTGATTCCTCTCGTTTTGCTGCTGCGGAATTTCAAGCAGCTTTGAAACTGAACAAACAAACAACCCCCTTAAAGATTTCTCCTTTCTTATTAAATAGCCTTGACTTAGGGGAAGCATCCGTTATTCAATTAGCATTAAATGAAAGCATAACCACCGTTTGTATTGATGAAGCCATAGGGCGACGTTATGCTCGACTCAGTGGGCTTTCAGTTACAGGGTCAATTGGGGTTTTAATTCGTGCCAAACGAGAAGGATATCCGCTCTCTATTAAAACAGCCATTGAACAAATGCTTCATCGAGGAATTCGACTGAGTACCACTGTTATTAATACTGCCCTGAAACAAGCTGGCGAATAGGCGTAGAGCGGTTAACCTAAGCCGGAGAGTGACACCTTCCACTATCAATTGGGATGAAGATAAATTACAGTTAAGCGAAAGTCAAATAATCCCTTCAGAAGACATCGAAATTTATTTGTCTGCCTTATACGGTGAAGCCGATTGTTTGGTTTCATCGAACCGAAAATTACGAGCGCCAAATTTCCAAATTTGATTGTTTAACCCCAGAAGAATTTATTAATAAGTATCGAAAAAAATCAAAAACCAATAGTTGAAATCGCCCGACGCTTTTGTTCTGCCGACACCTCCAAATATCGCTGTAACGAGCCTAAATCGCTATGTCCAGAGATTTCTTGCACATGACGTAAAGGAATCCCACTATTGTGCATCTGCGTCAAAGCAGTGCGCCGAAAAGAATGGGTGCTAACCCCCTCAATCCCAATACGCCGACAAGCATCTCGTAAAAGACGGTCAGCCATGTGGCGACTCAGCGTCCCCCGACCGTGCATTCCTGGAAATAACACCTCAGTTTTCGGATTATATTCCGCGAGAAACTCCCCCAACTTCGGATGAATATCAACATTACGAGTTTTTAGCTTACCCTTCGTGGTAGACTTGCGGAAAGTAATCGTATTGCATTTTAGGTCATCTTGATGTAAAGCCAATGCCTCACTCACCCGACATCCTGTGAATAAACAAATGGCAAACAAAGCGCGATCGCGAGCAGTTAGTAAACCCTCGCTGAATAACCTTTCTAACTCCCGCTCGGAGAGAACCTTAGCCTGTCCATTTCCTTTAACTTTCATGCTCTTAATTATACGTTAACGGAATAACGTTGAATAGGGGCTACAGCCCTAGAAATAGCGTGGTTTTTCAGAATCGCGTTGTCGTCAGTTTTAATTTGCTTATCAGGTTGTCAACGAGAGAATGGGGCTAAAAGCCAATGCCCATCAGGGTTGATTATAACGGTACATCTGCACTTGCTTGACTGTGCTTTACAGGGGATGGATTTTGTGTATTAGGTTGGTGCTAGAGGTGGGAGTGGATTGCATGGTGATGAAAGGACGCAGTGGTTTGACAACAGGGGGATTCCGGCTTTGATAGTGGGTTTTGACCATTGGGGGTAGAGTAATGGAGAGAGAACAGATTCTCCGGTTGCTGGAGAGTCATCGAGAACGTTTCGACGAGTTTGCGGTGAAAGCGCTGTTTCTGTTTGGCTCGGTGGCGCGAGGTGAAGCCACTGTCGATAGCGATGTGGACGTTTTGGTGGAGTTTGACCGTCCGGTTGGGTTGTTTACGCTATTGGGGCTGCAATCGTACCTGGAGGAGCTTTTAGGCTGTTCGGTAGATGTGGGGACGTTGAGTTCCCTGCGTCCCCATTTACGGGAAACTGTGCTGAAGGAGGCAATTCGTGCCGTCTAGGGAGTTTGAGTCGCGGGTACGGGATATGTTGTCTGAGATTGCGGTGGTGGAGGAAACGGTTGAGGGACTGAGCTTTGAGGCGTTTACCCAGAACCCACAAGCTGAAAGGGCAGTGCTGTACAGTCTGGCGGTAATTGGTGAGGCGGTAGCGAGTGCTATTACTGATTTAGAGGCGGCAGACCCGACGATGCCGTGGTCTCAGATTCGAGGCATGAGAAATGCGGTCATCCATGAGTATTTCCGGGTTGATCTGGCGGTGATTTGGGAAACGGTTCGAGCCGATTTACCTGTTCTCAAGGCGGCTTTAGAGCGTATCTTGTCGAATTTTTCGGCATGAGGCAGGTGATGATTATAATTAATTGTGCCAACGCCCGACTAGATTGAAGGTTCGTGTCATCCAAGTGCCGCCTGTCCTGGAAACCGGGGTCTGGTAAGAGTTACAGTGATTTAGTCCCAATAGGGAGCGCGGAAATATAAATTGTCTAAATGTATTTACTGCTGGCACACATTAATCGAGGTCTTTGTCTTTCTACCAAATTCAGGTATAGATGGAATGAGCGCCTAATTATACACGCTCGTTTTTCGGTTGATGATCTGCTCAAATCTCTTTGATTATACGTTCAGTTAGCCCAAACTAGACGTACAAGTTCATTTATACACCTAGTTTTACCTAAGTCAAATTAATCTAAATAATTCTAACTATACGCGCAGCGTTGTTTTTTGTCCATTTGCTGTCGCAACGCCTTCCTACATTCGTGACTGATTGGAAATGGATAGACGGAATGCTGGTGACGAGGTGTATTTGACAAATACTGTCTTGTTGAGGAGCGGTATGAAAGGAAACTTTCACGTACCGTTTTGTAGCCGAGTCGGAGGGGTGACTCTCCGGCTTAGGTTAACAGTTTAACTTTTAGTCGGAAGTTCAGATAAAAACGAGCGTACTGATGAAATAAAAGCATAAATATTCTTTAAAGTTGCTATATCTTCAATTTCTATATGTTGCTCATCCTCTGTATTCTCCTGACTGTTTAAGTAGAAGCGGAAACGAATTTTAAAATTTCCTGACTCAGGAGATTTTATCCATCTTGACAAAACTTGAATTTCAAACAAAAGTCCATAATTAGCGTGAAAGGTGATCAGAGTAAATTTCTCTAAATCTTCCTCTTCAATTACTTCTGAAATAACTAACTCTAAATAAGCTATTAATGAAGCTAGCTTCTCGTGTGCTACGTATTCAAAGCTCGACTTAGATAAATAATTAAAGGGAGCCGACATTTTGCTAAGTCGAATCTGAATTATGCTCCATCTTTTTCTATTTTCTAAGCTACCCAACAAAAATGTTATTTTCCAAGTCGAAAAATTTAGTTCGCTAGTTCTCTTTATTTCTAACTGCACGCAATTTTCTGATAAATATTGAGGCTTTAATTTTAATTCTCTTTCTATCTCTCTTGACCTTTCAAAAATAAAATGCTCTGGACGAAGCTCGCTCATCCTTCCTAAAATATCTTTGTTTAGTGAATTAATAAGGGAATCTATTTGTTTTTTTTCAAATCCAATTTGTAAGTTAAAGTCAGAGATTTCAACACCCATTTGATGAACAAGAGTACTGAGTATACTACGAGAACCTAGTAAAGCTTCATATTTGATTTGAAGTATAATTCCTTCATCAACAGATTGGACTGACTCAATTAATTCATCGGCTGATGTTAATTTATAGCTTTTTGGGTAACAGTTAATAATTTTCCCAATAAGATGAGCGAATTGAACGGCTTCATCTTGAGAAAGTTTTGGAATTAGTGCAACAAAGTCATTAACTGTAATTTGCTTATCTACTTCCAACAACGAATTTTTGATGATAAGCAACTCATCAAGTGAAAACTCGATTACAGCTACTTCTTTGGTAAAATTTACAATCTTCATAATTAATCGGGAGTGAAGTCGTTCTCTCTAAGATAATCAGCGTAGTTATCTCGTCTAAAAACGGTTGGTTTAGTAGGATTATCTATAAACATTGTTCCTGTATTTAAATCTACATAAGCTATATATTTATGACGTTAACTGGATATTCAAGTATAACTTTACCGGAGCGGCGAAGTTATACCGAAAGTAACAAAAAATTAAAGTTTCTAACTCAATTATTTGAATTTTTAGCGAAAGTAAAGTTAGGAAATATTCCTAACTTTTAAAAGTATGATGCTTTTTCATGTCCCGTTTGAAAACACTATATGTTCAAGTTTGATCTTTTATTTGCTTTATCAATTTCTCCACGCTTTGAAAAAGTTCTTTTTCCACACTTTTGTTTCTTTGAGTGTAACCACATTCTCTTAAAGCCCCGTGTATGATATATAATTCGTCAAAACTTAAATCAAAGTTATAAATTTCAAGTGACTGGTGGCTTTCAGTAATGGTATGCAGCTTGTCAATTAGGCTTTGCACCTCCTCCATGTAGTATCCCATTATTGTTTGGAACTCCCACAGAGGAATTTCCTTTACTATTACCTTCAGTGCATATAAAATCATATCTGCTTCTATTTTAGGAACTTCTACTTCGCTGGTTGTCAACTTTAGTTGTATTAATTTCATGGTAATTCATCTTTATAGAATGTTTTTCAAATATCAACTTGATCATCGCAGTCGATCGAAATGCTCTCTTGCATCTGTCGGTTGTTGAGTATCTAGATCTCGGGGTCTATAAGTAGTGCCTCCATCTAGATCTTTTGGGTTAACTATAACTACGATCTGATTTGGTTCATCTAAGTAAGCAGTACGTCCATTTGTTAGTTGTTTTGAAGCCGTAGGATTATTAATTATGTATTCTATTTCTTGGGCGAATTTAAGACGATCTTGAACTTGGGGAAAGTCTGTTTTATGAGAGTTATAAGCGTGACCATTTGCTATTTGCCTAGCACGAGGATCTTGAATTGTTGTTCCAGTTAACTCCTCTAAATCTTCTAGCGGAATATCATCCCAGCCACCACCACCACTACTCACATTATGAACTAGCAGCCCCAAATCCGAGACAAAGTAAGTATGAAACTCCTCCACCTCGAAGTTATAAACCTCAAACTCCCCTTCCCTTACCTCAATCCCATCAATGTCAACAAACGTCTCCTCATCCGTCTGTAACCACATCCCCACCGTTAAATCTTCCGCCTCAACCCACCCCAAACTCGGCACCCAGAAAGGATGTTCCTCTGTTACACTAATCACCTCTCCATCCACATAGAGGTCAATCACTAGGTCAGTTTGGCGTACAAAAGTCTGCAACACCTGACGCGCTTCTATCTCTCCAGGAGTCGTGGGGTCATCGGCAATCACCCAATCCCCTACCTGAATATCTTCAATCTCCTCCTCCCCATCGGGGATGACAATCTCTATCCCCCTTTAGGTTTTTATCTCTAAATCTTTTCGTTAAAAGCGCTTAGATAATTTCTTATATATAATAGAACAAAATGATGTAGTAAATTGACTATGTATCACTATTTAGGTAATTTTGAGTTATACGGAACAAGTAAGGCAAAATATTCGGGTTATCGGTGTCTTTGTCAGATTGATAATGCTTACTTTGATTGTCAAGTTGAATTTGTTGATCGTTTAGAAATTAAGCCTGGTGAATCTTTACTAGTACGAATATGGTTTCTTTCAATTGATTTAGTAGCACCTCACATTAAAATAGGTAATGTTTATAAAATATGCGAAGGTTTACGACCGATTGCCAATATTTTAATTATTCAAGATCCCTGGAATAACATAGAAGATATGATTCACGAAGGCGAAGTTAAAAAAGCTGTAATTAACGGTGTTGATTGGACAAGAGCAACAATCATAGTTGAAGGTGGAATTGTAGGTCATCTAAGCTCTGAAACTATGGGATTAAAATCTTGGGAAGAGATTAATCAAGTATTAAAAGATGGTGAAGCCGTGAAAGTCCGTGTTAGCGAAGTTGATAAACTTAATCGAAAAATAAAGTTTTCGTTCGTTGACAAAATTATATAGTATATAATTAATGAAACTGGATTAAGGTACTCTTATAAAAACTTCTTCTACAATCAACCTGTAGTTTTCTATACTTCTTTCCCAGTAAGAAGTTGCTGTTTTTAAATTGTGAAAGTGTTTTTTTACACTAGACTCTTTTAAATTAAACAAGTATTTGCCAGAAAAAAGTACAGAAGGTATAATTATGGCATTTGGTAACTGCAATTCAGCCTCTTTGATATTTATAGTTAGCTGAACTGGCTCAAGATGATAAACAAAATTAAGAGTAGCTCTAACTTCTTCTTCACCATACTCTAACCATTTTCCTGGCTTTAGCAATGAACTAATATACTGTGAAGGCAAACTTTTATTACTACTGTTAAATGCCACATAGCTCCTTATATTAAAGAGAATTTTATAAGAGGGAAAGACAGAAGGGTTTTTAATATAATTAAATACTAAAGAAATGACTTTAACTTTTTCAATTAAAAAAGATTTCAATGGTTCTGCAAAAGTCACTATGTTTGGTCTTAAAATCACCCTAATCCCATTAGTAAAAATAAATTGGGTAAAATCTTCTGTTTTTACAGGAATTTGAGAAAGAGTCCAGTCTGGTGAAATAATACCTTCCATTTTTAGATATTTAAGGTCAAAAGAAATAGGACAGTTTATTCTGGAAGTAAGAATACTAATGTTTAGCTCTCGAAGAGTTATAGTTGGTTTCATAATAATTTGATAACTTTTCAAGTATAAAATTGAATAATAGTTTTAAACTGAAAAACGTAAATATATTATACTCTTTAGTTTTGAACACATAAAAATTTATTTTCATTATGGAATTGGCATAGAGTCATGTATAACCGGAGGGTTAAGATAAGGAAGTAACTCGTTCGGGACAACATATGTATCAATTCCCCTATCTACCTCTACTCTCGTATAAGGTAAAGATTCTAAAAACTCAGTTGGTAGATTAGTTTCCACTAATGTATAAATCTCAATATTTTGTCCTCTATCAAAGCCTTCAT
>NZ_JAAHBQ010000125.1 GCF_020144665.1 Oscillatoria salina IIICB1
TCTTCAAGGTGATGAATATCTCGCTCATATCAATCAAGAATTTGTTTGGCAAGTAACCGCCACTGATAACCTGAAAGTAGAGAGTTTACAACTCGAAGTTAATAATCTCCCTGTAGCCCTTGACAAAAATGCTCTAGCTCGGTTTACTCCAGATGTAGTTGGGGATTTAACGGCAGTCGCCATTGCTACTGACACTGCCGGGAACACTGCACAAACAACGGTAATTGTCAAGGTTATTGACCCCAATAGTCCCGAATTTAATGACCCAGATGCACCAGAAATTAATTTAGATTTGAGTAATCTTGTTGAGGGGGTAATTACTGAAACTCAATCAATAATGGGGACGGTTGATGATAGTAATTTAGATTATTATGTACTGGAAGTAACACCGATAAATGGAGATGGTGAATGGCTAGAAATTCATCGGGGTACGAATTCGGTAGTTTCAGGAGTTATCGGTGAAATTGACCCTAGTTTACTGCTCAATGATAGCTATCAATTACGCTTGCGAGCAATGGAATCAAAGATCATCAGGTACCAGAAACGAAGATCGAGACTTTTATCAAATGCGAATACAAGTTCAAGGAGATCGTGGTCGGGTTGAAGAATCAATAATAGGAATAAATAGACCTGACCCAGGTGTTCTTAAAAGACAAATGAATGTAGCAGCCAGTCAGCTATTTATTATGGCTCAGTCTGGGTCAATAAACAACTTACCTGATGAACATATTCCTGCTGTAGGTGCAGGTCTAGGTCACTTAACTACCTTTATTAACAAGGCAAATGGAATAAGCCAGGGTGGAACTGTCCAGACAGCTCAGTGGGACCAGCCATCAGGAAGGGATATACGTACGGGAGCTAACAGACAAAGTGTTAGACCACCAGGAAAATATAGAACCGATCTAGAAAATATGCGTGGTACTAATCTCAACAGATAAAAACAAACCTTACATAAAACTGGCTATACGAAAACCAACATCAGAATATCTGATGTCACATTTGCGAAACTCGTCATTACGGTTAGCAGAGCGACATCGAAAAACATTACTTTTCCATCCTCCTCCTCGAATTGGGACATACTCATCACTTCCCCCAATTCGAGACTTATCATCATTATGAGCATCTTGATAATCGTGATGCCAATTATCAGCACAAAATTCAAATACGTTCCCATGCAGATCGAATAAACCAAAAGCATTGGGCGGAAAACTGCCTACAGGCAAAGTCTCTTGTCTAAAAATACCAACAGGCTCATCTTTGTAAGAATATTTTTCACCATTGTAATTAGCAAGGTCAGTTGTAATTGTTTCTCCAAAATAAAAAGGGGTTGTTGTATTAGCACGACAAGCATATTCCCATTGTGCCTCGGTCGGAAGACTATATAATCTACCTGTATACTGCCAAAGACGAGCGCAAAACTCGATTGTCTCTTGTTTAGTAATGTTTTCTACAGGTCGATTATTACCCTGAAAATGGCTTGGTTCGAGGTCTAAATCTAGTCTGACCTTTGGTAAAGAAGCAACAGCCCGCCATTGCGCCTGAGTAATCGGGTATTTACTAAGAAAGAAAGGCGATACTTTGACTAAATGCTGAGGATTTTCCTCACCACCGCTATCAGCAGTTCCCATGAGAAATTCTCCACCTGGAATAGCTACCATTTCCAGACTGATATTATTCCCTAAGTCTTCCGTGAACACTTGGGCTTGTTTCTTCTCTGTAGCTATAATTTCTCCTTTGAAATTAACAGTGACAACTTCAAATTCATAACTTAGCAAAGATTTTAAATTGATATAGTTTATTGCTGGTTCTTGAGAAGAAGTAACACTGTTACTCAAGTCAACTTTATCGTAGAGATTCGTTCTTAATAGTTCGTATTGATCTTGTGGTGTAAGTGAATATTCATTTAGTTCGCAATTAATTCGTTCGTAACCAATGTTTTCAATCAAAATTTGTGTAATATCGGCATAATTACCTTCTAATAGCCATTGAGTTTCCCACTGGCTTGGATGAACCTTACCGTATTTTTCGGGCAACCTGACATTCTCAAAGGCATAAACGCTAAATCCATCTGCAAATTGAATAGCCGGACTTCCTTCTCCATGCAAACGTCCTTTGTTATCAAAAGATATTTCAGTAGGGCGATCGCAAATAATACAAGCATTTTCATAAAACCATACCGAACCACAATGGGTCATTAGCTTCTCAAAAGCATTCCATTTTTGTAGGTCTATAGTGCATCTCAATTCGGAAATACAAAAGTCTATTTCAGATAACCTGGCAAAAGACCCTGTAACTATATTGCAATCACCAACAGCACTTATTCGGTTACTTTCTCTAGGGGAAAACCTTTCAAGATATCCTGTAACTATTTTGTTCCAATCAACACTCATTTCGTTACTATCATTGGAGGATAAGGAAATTTCTTCGTCAAAATCTTCTTCCTCGTCTTTAAAATCTTCTTCTTCATATGTCCAAATAAAATTCATTTGTGTTTCTAATAATTTACAAATTATTGAGCTTTGCATAAAATAAGGAAACTTAAATATTTCATCACCCAATCTTAGCCAGATACCGTCTAGCTGATTTTCCAAAGAGCTAAGAAAAACATCCCAAAAGTTTTTCCAAACTTCAGAGGCAAGAGATTTTCCAATATTCTCTGAAAATTTTTCTTCACGATCCATCTTATAAATTACAGCACCAGGACTATCAAACAAAAGAATTTCTGGTTCGGGATAATCCATAAGTTTATAAATTTTTTTGACTGCCTGAATTGCTCGTCCGGAGTTAATTCTTTCTGTTAAAAAACAAATTTGCCGCCACTTTTCTATGTAAAGGATTAATTCTGAATCTCCAGCTTTAGTTAACCATTTTGAAGCCCATTGGTTAAGCTTTAGCTTGCCATACTTGGGAGGTAATACAGTTCCTTGATAAGCATAGATACTATAACTATCTCTAAATTTGATAGCAGGTTTTTCTTCAGCGTGGAGCTTCCCTGCTTGATTCCAGTTTATCTCGGTTGGACGTTCAATTATGATTACCAAGTTCTCAAAAGCAAGGTACAAACTAATATTTTCAAAAAACTGTATGTATATTTCGTAGTCTTCCTTCTTAAACTTAACTCCAATTTGTCGAGCAAATTCAAAATAGCAAGCATAACTAAGCTGTGTTAAATCAAAACTTATTTTTGGCTTTTTTTTACCAAATTGTTTTTGAATCTTATTTTCTAATGGAAACCAAAATTGATCGTATAATTGTTCCCAAAATGGAACTCTAAGTCTAGCTTCCATTTCTTCTCGTATATTACTCTTGAGCTTTACCTGTACTTGCTTTTGTAGTTTTTGACCAATTCTTTCATCAATTAAGCCATAAAGCTGTAATCCTAATGATTCTTTACTTTTCTTTTTTTGTAGAAGTGTTTGATATGCTGTGCTTGGAGAATCAACAATTATAATTTCTGGAATCGCATACTCCCAATATCTGTATACTTCTTCAATTACCTCTTTAGCTTTTCCCCTTTTAATAGGCCGTTTTATGACGTTGAGCCATTTCTGTTGTATTAGATAGAACAGAATATTTTGCTCTGGTATTAATTGTGTAATCAAATCTTGTGGCATTAAATCTATATCAATAACTTTATTTATTCCATGTTATAACATCTAAACCAAAGCCAAAAAATGAATAGACTCAATAATCAATGGGAAAAAATAACTAAAAACCTAAAATCACATCTATTCATTATTCATCTAGGGGTTTGATTATCATTCGTTCAGAAAGTTACACCACAGCGCGCAGCGCTGTGGTGTTGGCGTTAGACGTTCGCTCTTATTTGCGTAAATAGGTTGAACTAAGCCGAAGAGTCACCTCTGCGACTTAGTTCAACCGCTCTACCCCTTAATGCCCCGCCAGAATTTTTGACAACTGCACCAGAAGTGGTCTTAAATGTTGGAGATTCTCTGGTTGATCGCGCTCGGGCGAATGACCCGGATGCCGAGAAAGTAACTTACAATTTAGTCAACGCACCTTCTGGCATGAGCGTCGATGCCGATGGCGACTCTTTAACCTATTCCCTAAATAACGCACCAAGCACGGTTACGATTGATGCAGAAACAGGGCTGTTGAGTTGGACTCCAACTACAGTCGTCGATAACCTTGAATTTGAGATTAAGGCGACAGACGATCGCGCTGCCTCCACTGTACAAAAAATTAATCTGACGGTAAATCCCGCACCTTTATTGCCACCTTTGAATTTAGATACGGTTCCCCAAACTGCGGTGAAAATCGGCTCGGCTTATACTTATCAATTACCATCGGGTTTCAATTATCATCTCACTGCCGCTCCAGAGGGCATGACCGTGTCTGAAAGTGGTTTAGTGAGTTGGACCCCACACAAAGTGAAATCGGTCTTCACGATGTCGTTATCGAGGTCACAGACAACAATGGCGATCGCGTCACCACCTTCGACTATTACTCCGATGGCAACGTAAAAAACATCGAAGACGATTTAGGCAACAAAGGCAGCTACACCTACTACCCTAACGGTAACATCAACAGCGAAACAGTGACTGTTATCACCACCGAAGGGGAGCAAACAGTAGAGACTACCTGGACTTACGATACTGAAGGTCGAATTGAATCCCTCACCGATTCCGATAACCAAATCGAATATCGCTATGACAGCAATGGTAATTTAATTAAAGTCATTGAAGGTTCGGATGAAACTGAATACCGCTATAACCAAACGGGACAACTTGTCGAGACGATTTATCCCGACGACACCCCAGATAACTCTGATGATAATCCCCGTGCTATAACCGTTTACGACCGAGGGGGTAGGGAACGAGCAAATATTAGTTCAAACGGTCGCGTCACCCAGTTTGAATATGATGCTGTAGACCGCTTGACGGCAACGATTTATCCCGACGACTCGTCAAATCAAGTCGAACAGCTAATCGCAGCGATCGCTCCTGACCAAACTCCCGAAACAATCGACTGGACGACGGTCATCTATCCCGACTCGACTCCTGCTTATCTTGTGGGTCGCCCTCGTACTAGCACTGAATATTATCAGAACGGTTGGGTTAAGGCAGAAATAGATGAAATCGGCGATCGCGTTGATTATAAGTACGACCCGTTAGGTCGTGAAATTGAGGTTCGTTATGATGAAAACAATTATCTCACTTACTCTTATAATTCTCTCGGTAGTAGCAGGACGGAAAGTTTATACGCTGAAGGTACAATAACCGAGAATGTTTATGACTCCTTGGGGAATTTGGTAGCCGTTACTAACCCAAATAACCATACTACTGAGTATGAATATACTCCAGAAGGTTTATTGAAAGCGATCGTCGATGCTCGCGACGGACGTACCGAGTACGACTATTACGATTCTGGCAATCTCAAGAGTATTAAAGATGCTCTATCCCAAGTAACGACTTACGAATACAACGACCCCCAAGGTCGCCAAACAGACGTTATTCTTCCCGATGGCAAGCGTTCGACTACCGCGTACAATGATGAAGAAAATTCGGTGAAAGTAACGGATTTCAATGGAGAAACTATTGAGTTCGTTTATGACGAATTTGGCGAATTACAACAAAAGAATTTTCTTTCTGATGGAGCCTTGGTGACTTACGACTATGATGCCCAGACGCGCACTGAAACTATAGAGAGCGATCGCGGTACGACAGTTTACAAGTATGATGAGTTCGGTCAGTTGCTTTCTCGTACCGATCCAATCGGTCCTTTTATTTCTGGTAGCGGTGCAAGTATCGAGTACGGGTATGAGAATGGGATTCTGGTGGAGTTAAAAACTCCCAATCGCACGGTTACTTACGATTACTATTCTGATGGCACTTTGAAGTCAGTGACAGATTCTCAAGGAACGACGACTTACCACTACTCCGATGAGGGCGCTCTTTATAAAACTGTGTTTCCGAATAGTGTAGCAGAGGTTGTCGAGTACGACGATTTGGGAAGGGTAGATCTTGTCAAGATGGTACGCATGGATGCGGATACTGGGGAGGAATTGGAGGCGATTGCCAGTTACGATTACGAGGTTGATGCTGCGGGAAATCGTCGGGAGGTGGTTGACCATAACGGTCGAAAGGTTGAGTACGAGTATGACGAGTTGAATCGTTTGACAAGGGAGAAGATTGTCGAGCCTAACGCAGAAGAGCGCATTATTACTTATGTTTATGATGCGGTGGGAAATCTCGATTATAAGACTGATTCTGTGGAAGGGGATACAGATTACGATTACAACAATCTCAACCAATTGATTAGTTCCACCGCTGATAGCGTAACTACGATTTACACTTACGACGATAATGGCAATCTCAAGTCGCGGACTCGAGGCGATCGCTCTGTTGAGTACGATTGGGAAAATGATGGGGAAAATCGATTGGTGGGAGTTACTGTTATTGAGGATGGAGAGACCACAGAGATTGAGTACGAGTATAACGAGCGGGGGATTCGGGTTGGGGAAGTTGTTGATGGTGTTGCTTCGCGTTATCTGATTGATGAATTGCGACCTTATGCTCAAGTCTTGGAGGAATACGATGGTAGTGGTTCTCTAGAAACTGC
>NZ_JAAHBQ010000126.1 GCF_020144665.1 Oscillatoria salina IIICB1
AATCTCACTCTGGTATTACTTCAATTATCCAACTTTTCACAGTTGTTAAACAACGCCAAAAAGATAATTTAGCCAAGCACAAAAATGCCAAATTACCTTTCTTCTCCAGCCGTTCGAGGGCATTAAAGACAAAAAAATATTCTCAATTTGACTGGCTCGCTAAAACTTCACCTATCAGCACCAGGAACACTGATAGCTCCTTTTAGTGTCGGCAATCTGCAATTCGATAGAGAATCCAAATACCTCGAATGATGGATTTAAATAAGTATCTGAGAAAAATATAATGAGAGTAGAGTGAAAAAATATTTTTTGGCTTACATTTGCTGAAATACTCGCTCAGTTAATTAAATAGTTTAAACGATCGCCCCCAGATCGATTGTGAAGTTTTTTAAGAGAACTAAATACTTATGTTAAATCGAAATCATTCAGAGAAATCCCTAATCAAAAAAACAGGAATGAGCCTAGGCGCGATCGCACTCGGCTTAACTACCTTAGTCCTACCAGCTTGTAATAATAACGAAGAAATACGAGAAGGTAGAGATAACGCCACTACAGAAGATGTTTCCGAAATAGGTGAGAATGGTAGCGATATCGTCGGCAAAGAAATCACGATCCGAAGCCAAGTAGAAGAAACAGTAGGTAACACTGGCTTTGTGCTTCAAAGTCAAGCTGGCGAAGAAATCCTCGTTATTAATAGTACTGGTGCTGACTTTAGAGTTCCCGCGATCGAAGTTCCGGTACAAGTCACAGGTGAAGCTGTCGAATTAGTAGTCGCCGATGTGGAAAACGAATATGGTCTCGATTTAGAAGACGAGCTATATGTAGACTACGAACAGCAACCTGCTATTATTGCTGAATCTTTAGCTCTTGCTCCTACTCCCGAAGACTTAGCAGAAGTTCCTAATGGTTATTTTAATCAAGAGATTGCCGTGGAAGGACAAGTAAGAGAACTTGACTCTCCCAACGCCTTCGCCTTATTTGAAGATGGTTGGGTAGATGATTACGGAGTCTTAGTCATCGGTATTAGTCGCAATCTTAAAGCTGAAGATAGCCCGATTCAAGAAGGCGAAAACGTTACCGTTACAGGCGTAGCACGCGAGTTCGATGGAGCGCTACTAGAACAAGAAGCGGCTGAACTCGGTTGGACTGACGAAGATATCGCTGAATTCGAGTCTCGATACAGTAACAGACCCGTAATTGTCGCCGATAGTATTTATCCCTCCGCGATCGATAATAAGTAATTATTTCGCCACAAAATTAAGTTTTTCCCCCTAAGTCTAGTCACAAACAAAGGACTTAGTAACCCCTAAAGTTGTTGAATTCAATCCGAGAATAATATGGTTAGAGACAGAGAAATCAGAGAAAGAGAACTTAGAGAAGAACAAGTAAAAGGAGTTCCCGAAAGAGGTACCTACAAACGCGCAGTTGGTGTCTTCAAAAAGCGCGAAGACCTCGAAGATGTTATCCGGGATATCAAAGGCGCTGGCTTTGACATGGAGAGAGTCTCCATTTTGGCGCGTAACGTCGAAGATGTCGAAGGTTCCAAAGAAATTACCGAAAAACATGGTAATGAAGCCAAAGAAGGAGCTGGAATCGGCGCTACTACTGGTACAGTCCTCGGTGGTGTTGGTGGTTTTCTCGTCGGTGTAGGCTTATTGGCTATTCCTGGTATCGGTCCGGTATTAGCCGCAGGAGCAGAAATCTCCGCCCTAGCATCTACTTTAGCAGGAGCTGGAATCGGTGCTGCTAGTGGTGGTATTATCGGAGCCTTAGTTGGTTTAGGTATTCCCGAAGAAAAAGCGAAAGTATACGAAGATCGCGTGAAAGCTGGCGATTATCTAATCATGGTTAGCGGTACTGATGACGATGTTAACCGCGTCCGAGATATTATGCGGAAGCGTCATGTGGAAGATTTTGATATCTTCGATACTCCGTCTCAGACAGTTAGTGAAGCAACAGCGACAACCAACGTAAAGCGTGAAGCGACACCGACAACTAATGTAAAACGCATGGAAACCCATGAGGAAGTTGTCACTGAGGACGTTAAAAGTCGCGATCTCACTGGCGATGGCGATGCTGAGGTAGTTATCGTCGATAAGCGCAAAGAAGTTCGCTAATTTTAGATTTTAGCCTGCTTTGGTGGGTTTGAATCTTAAACTGAATTTTCGAGGGTGCGTTTTCCACGCATCCTCTTCTGCTGTGAGGAAAAATAATTACTTACCCCAGCAAGTTTTCCCACTGCTGCTTGGGGTTTTAAGGGAAGTAAAATCAAAGCAAACACTAATAGACGCAGGAAACGTAAAGTAAAGATAGTTTTGTTGCTATACTTGGCTAAGGCTAGTAGATAACCATAGGTACTATATTCGAGCTTTTTACTCATATTTCTATTCGTAATTGAAGAAGGTTCGTGAATTACTGCTAGTTGTTGAGTAACGCCGACAATATGACCTTGATTTTTGTAGCGCCAGCAAAAGTCAAAGTCTTCGTAATAAAGAAAATAAGCTGGATCGAATTCAGGACATTTGACAAAGTTTTGCAAATTAATTAAAAAGCTACAACCGCTTACCCAGTCGCAAGTTACATAGCTAAGATCGGGATTTTCCGTTAGTAAATCTACAGCTAAAATAGCACCTCGTTGAGGTAGGAAAATTCCTCCAGCAAACCAAATTTTATCGTCTGGAGTATAGATAGTTGTACCAAGTAAAGAAACTTCGGGATATTCCTTGAAAAAATCCCTAACTTGTGCTAAAGAAATTTCCTTGAGATAAGCATCGGGATTAACGATCCAGACAATACTGTCAGCCGCGATCGCGCTAATCCATTTTAAGCCGAAATTGCAGCCACCACCAAAGCCTAAATTTGTTGACGGTGTTAAAATTTTAACTCGATCTGTCTCTAACTGATAAATACTCTTATCATCGGGAGAATTATTGACGATCGCAACTCGATACTCAAAATCCTCTTCAGGAGGAATAGATTCGAGCAATTTAGCAATCAAAGATGTAGAGTAATAGTTAACAATGAGAAAATCGATCGCCACAAAAATTAGTGCCTAAATAATTAGTGTTTATCAGTGGTTAAATTTTCCTTAAAAACTTTTATTCACCACAACTTTACCATTGTTTTTACTATTATCTTGAGGTTCTTCTTTCGCGTCAGCGTAAGTTAAATAAAGTTCGATTGCTTCTGCGGGATCTCCCGAAAATTTAAGCTGTCCCTTTTCCAGCCAAATCACTCTTTCACAAGCAGTTTTTATATGATTCAAATCGTGAGATACCATTAAAATAGTTCCCGTTTTATCCCATAACTTTTCCATTCTATGGCTACATTTTTTCTTAAAACTAGCATCTCCAACAGCGAAAACTTCATCAAGAATGAGAATATCCGGTTGTACGTCAGTAGCAATCGCAAAACCCAAACGAGATTTCATTCCCGAAGAAAGCGCTTTTACCGGGACATAAGCATATTCTTCTAGTTCAGCAAATTCTAAAATAGAACTTACTCTATTTTTCATTTCTTGGCGTGAAAATCCCAGTAAGATCCCATAAAAAATGATATTATCTATAACTGAAATCTCAGAAACAAAACCTGCACCTAATTCGAGTAGAGGTGCAATTTGTCCTCTGACTCTGACTTTTCCCGTTGTCGGTTTTAAAATCTGACAAATGATTTTCATCAAAGTAGATTTTCCGGAACCATTAGCACCAATTACACCTACTTTTTCGCCTGCTTCGATAAGCAAATTGATATTATCTAAGGTTTTTTTCTTAGCTGGTTGGCGATGTTTGCCTTCTAACAAAGACAAAATTGTCGTTTTGATATCATAAGAAAATTCTTCTTGGGTTCGTCGCCAAAGGGAAACATTATCGAGAGAAATTACTTCCATCTATCTATAGTAAATCCATAAATCGATCTCGCTGCAATTGAAAACAGATCCATCCGAGGACAGCAACAAGCATACTGCTTAAAAGTGCGCCCCAAATTAATTTTAAATCGGGTAAATCGCCAGATAAGGTAATTTGACGGACGCTTTCAATAATCGCAGCTAGTGGGTTTAATTCTATAACATTCCTCACTTTTTCCGGTACGATTTCAGACGGATAAAAAACTGGCGTACCAATGCGAAGAGCATATACTACTAATTGGTAAAAGTAGGGTAAGTCGCGGAAAAATACATACATTCCAGCGAGGATAAATCCTACTCCCGTACAGAGAAAAGCTAAGGCAGCAACGGGTAAAATTAAGGCGATAGAGTTGAGTATATTCCCAGAAATAAACAACGCCATAATTGCGAGGAGAGGAAAAGTGCCAACGGAAAATTGAAAGAGATTCGCGGCGATCGTCGAAGCAGGTAAAATACTGACAGGGAGAGAGATTTTATTGAGGATAGTACCGTTAGTAACAACGCTACGCAAGGCTTGGGAAGTGGAACCAGAAAAGAAATGAATTACTGACAAGCCAGTAAAAGCTGCCAAAATATAGTTGATAATCGAGTTATCGTAATATTCGGCAAAAACTGCACCAAAAATTGCCGTGTAGATACCTGTCATCAACAAGGGGTTTAAAAGCGACCAATAAACACCTAAATAAGAACCTCGATAGCGCGTTTTCAGGTTACGCTGGACAAAAACTTGAAGTATTTCTAAATTACGGCGCGATCGCGAGAGAGTTGGTCTAGTTTTGGGAACATTAGCCATAGGCGGCAAAAAACACCAAATAACTTTGTTGCTCTTGAGCAATTTATCCTTATACTGGAGTTTTCGTCAACTCCTGTGGTTGTAACACCGGGCTATTTTTCAGGAGTAGCCACGCTTGAATTTTCCTGAGATAAATTGTACAGCCCTTGTTCTCCAAATGTTACGAGCGAGGATATATAGCTGACGAGCGAGATGTTTAATTAAGGATGGAGTTTGGCTGTCATGAGTTATTTTTTGCAGTTGTTTTTTGACTGCGTAAGGTGGAATAAATTCTTTTTTGTCTTTGGCAATTACTTTTGGCGGTAACTGAAGTGGGTCAATAATGTTATGCTTCAATTGATACAATAGCGAAGGTCTCACCCAACCTTTTTTGACTTGTTCGGAGATGAATTCCTGAGTAATAAAGCCATCTTTAACGGCGTTAAATAAATCTTGACACCATAACCAACCGAGAGGATTTTGATAATTTAGCCAAGGTTGCTTTGGCATATCGGTATAGTGAGTTAAAGCGGTTTTCTCTGAATTGTAACGCTCTAAGTCATTCCAACCTAAAGGTAGAGTAGCAGAAATTTTTTCGGCGGGAGCCATTTCGAGGACGAATTGTTGATAAGTCCATTTTCCTGCTTCTAACTGTTTGACTAACTCAGACACATCCCATTTCAATTGTGCGCAGTTGAGGAGCATTACGCTAAACTGGGGAGGTCTGCCTGAGTTTGCTGGTTCGGCAACGGAAAGTAAGTCTGCACCTTGAAAAGGCATTGACCAAATTTCTTGAATGTCTCGGAAAACCTGCATATCCGAGTCGAGATAAATTGCTTTTCCTTGATATTCCGTGAGTGCGGGAATAGCGAAGCGTTGAAAACTAAAAGGTGTTCTCGGACGTATTTGCGGATCTTTGGGAGTCGGAATTTGAATTCCTGCTTCTCGCAAAGCAACAAATAAAGGTTTAATTTCTATTGGTTGTGTCGCGTGCTTGCGGATAGAATATTCCAGCACTTTGACTGCCAAAATTTGTTCTTCCTCGGTACCGACGAAGATTTTAATGGTATTTTCTGTTGTCATGTTCACTCCTCACCACGATGGGTTGCTAGCAGGATCTCACAAATTTCTCTGACCGCTCCTTGCCCTCCTCCTAATTTGGTAATATAGATCGCTGCTGCTTGATTTTCAGGCATGGCGTCGGCGACTGTCAGGGGACAACCGATTATGCTCATGATGGGCAAATCATTGAGATCGTCGCCAATGTATGCGACTTGTTCGAGGGACAATTGCAGTTTATGACATAACTGCTTGAGGGTAGAGAGTTTATCTTCCACACCAATAAAAGTATGACGTATACCGAGGTTTTTGGCTCGATGGAGGGTGGCTTTGGAGTTGTGGGCGGAAATAATTGCGACTTCAATGCCTGCTTGGGTGAGTCGTTTCAAGCCTTGTCCGTCTTTGACGTTAAATTTTTTGAACACTTCGCCGTTTTCGTTGTAGTAGAGTCCGCCGTCGGTGAGGACTCCATCGACGTCCATTGCGAGTAGTTTGATTTGGTTGAGGTGGTTTTTGAGGTTGGTCATGTTTTGTTCGTGCATTCGGCGTAGCCGTTCTCGTTTCGAGTAGGCGCAAAGACGCTAAGGGGGAGTTATCGCAGTGAACAGTAAACAGTGATGAGAGCATAAGCTAGCAAGGTTTTCCGAAAATGAGGATGTCCTAACTAATTCGTTCTCTGCTATTTGAGGGTGATTTGGGGATGGTTAGAGTTGGATGGGGGGGGCGACTTCGAGTCCGTTGCGGATGCTGAGTATTTGTTTGAGTAGGGTTTCTAGTTGGGCGAGGGGAATCATGTTGGGTCCGTCGCTGAGGGCGATGTCGGGGTTTTCGTGGACTTCGAGGAAGAGTGCGTCAATTCCGATCGCTGTGGCTGCGCGGGCGAGGTGGGGAACGAATTGTCTTTGTCCGCCGGATTTTCCGCCTTGTCCTCCGGGCATTTGGACGCTGTGGGTTGCGTCGAAGACGACGGGATAGCCGAGTTCGCGCATTTGGGGTAGGGAACGAAAGTCAACGACGAGGGTGTTGTAGCCGAAGCTGGTTCCTCTTTCGGTGAGGAGGATGTTGGTTGCTCCGGCTGTTTCTAGTTTGCTGACGACGTGCTTCATGTCCCAGGGTGCGAGAAATTGTCCTTTTTTGATGTTGATTGCTCGTTTGGTGGCGGCTGCGGCGATGAGGAGGTCGGTTTGACGGCAAAGAAAGGCGGGGATTTGGAGGATGTCTACGACTTCGGCGACGATTTTGGCTTGGTAGCTTTCGTGGATGTCGGTTAAGACGGGGACATTGATTTCGTCTTTGACTCGTTGGAGGATTTTGAGTCCGGTTTCGAGGTTTTGTCCGCGAAAGGATTCGATTGAGGTACGGTTGGCTTTGTCGAAGGAGGATTTGAAGATGAAGGGGATCGAGAGGCGATCGCCAATTTTCCGGATCTCGGCTGCCATTTTTAAGGTAAATTCTTCGGATTCGATGACGCAAGGTCCGGCGATTAAGGCGAGAGGTTGGCGATCGCCGATAATTATTTTGTCGCTAATTTGAGTTTGGATCATTTTTGCTCTGGGTTGATTTTCTCTCATGTCTGAATATTATGCCTAAAGGTAAAATTATTTAAGCGATAAGCCTTCAGTATGATGAAAGC
>NZ_JAAHBQ010000127.1 GCF_020144665.1 Oscillatoria salina IIICB1
CGTCTCTACAACTAATTCCTCGCCCGCCAAATTTTGATAGCCAGACAGCCAGTTACTTTAGTCAGTGTCTAGAGGTTAGGTAAAAAATTTATCGTCGAAAATCAAAAACCCCTGCTTTTTCAGAGGGTGAGTAAGCCAATTCTATCGAATAATTCCCAGTCCCCAGTCACCAGTCCCCAGTCACCAGTCCCCAATTAAAATAGTTGCCAGTCGTGAGAATTCAATCTTTTTAATTGTTGTAGTCTCTGGGTAAAATAACTTTCATCTAATCTACACCAGTCGTAGCGGATGGCGTTATTTAAACTAATTCCCCACATCCAAATATGGGCGGTTTGGGTGAAGGCTTGTAAGGAATTTATTTCAGGTTTGCTGAGTGATTCGACGGATTGATATCCTGTGAGAAAGGCTTCTCTGACGTTTTTAGGCATTCCGGTGCGAATGGATACTTGCAAAAATTTACCGATGTCGAAAGCCCGCCAACCGTAGCCGCATTGGTCGAAGTCGAATAGAGTTATTTTACCATCAGAGGTAAAGTGGGCGTTGCCGCTATGAGGATCTCCCCAACAGATTCCCCAATAAGGCGCTTGTGTGGGAAAATTGGTAAGTTGGCGTTTGATTTCACTGATGAGTTGCTGGATGTAGGTTAATTCTTCGTTGCGGTGGCGTAGGAAAGGCGCGATCGCCACTTCTGCATCGTCTAAGAGGTATGCTAATGATAGGGGCTCTCGTTGATGGCGACTGCGCCAATTGCGGGTGGAGAAATGCAGTTTGGCTAGGGTTTCGCCCAGTAAAAAGCTTTGATTTTGGTTTAAGTCTCCTAATGCTACGTTTCCTGGGGCGTAGGGAAATAAGGCTGCGTAGCGTTTTCCTTCGGGGGCGTTAATTTCTACGGCTAATTTGCCTGTGGTTGTTCGTAAGGGATAAGCTACGGGAAGATGACATTGATGTAAATAATCTAATAATTCCAGTTCAAAGTCAATTTCCGAACGCGATCGCCAATGATGATGCGACACTCGCAAGATATATCGACTTGTTTGCGTTTCTACTAAATAGATGTCACTTAAGCCTCGATGCCAAAATTGACAAGTACAAATCTCTGCAATTTCATACTCTGGTAGCACCCTGGTTACTAATGCTTTGCATTCCAGGGTAGAATAGGTTACTGGAAATACATCTTTCGTCATGATTTAACCAATCCTGCACGCAACCCTCAAACTGCTACCGAGAAAACCTCGATCGCTTGTACTTTTTTACTCCCCTTTTTGATTGTCAATAATCTGCTGACTAAATTTTGTTGTTGAAGTTACAAAATCTCGCTCAACTAAATAAAGTTTGTTTAAGTTAACCTTCGTCCCTAACTTGACTGCACACAATCAGCTTTTTGTCAAGAGAATAATTTCAAATCTTCATTGGTACTTTTCGGCAGATAATTGATAACCTATTGCAATAACTGGAAAATTTGCTAAGGTAATTAAAGCAATTATTGCCATTAATTATCAAAAACAACTAATCTCTGTGTCCAACTCTCCTAATTATCTCAAACTGAATACCTGGAATCGTCGCCAGTTTTTAACTTGGGGTTTAACTGGTTTAGGTATGACTGTGGGTGCAACTATCCTGGGGACTCGTTTGCGTCAGAAGTCTGCATTAGTCCAAATTCCCCCACTACCAGAAGAAACTGCTTTAGCAGACAATGATTTTAACCCGATGACTTTGTTACGCGACTTTGACTATGGTACGCTCAAGGAAGAAAATGGGCGTAAAATTCGCGAATTTGAAGTTACAGCAAACAGTTCTACTCTACAACTAAATAGTGCAATTACGTTTGTCAGTTGGAATCTCAATAATCGAGTACCGGGTCCGACACTAAGAGCAAAAGAAGGCGAATTTATTCGCCTTATCTTCCACAATCAAGACGGACATTCTCATAGTTTACACTTTCATGGCACTCATCCGGTAGAAATGGATGGCGTTGAACCGATACGTCACGGAAAAACGTTCGTTTACGAGTTTGAAGCGAAACCTTATGGAGTTCATCCGTACCACTGCCATATTGCCCCAGTAACTCGCCATATTAGCAAAGGTTTGTATGGTTTATTAATTGTCGATCCACCGCAACCAAGATTACCTGCGGATGAGATGGTTTTGGTAATGGGAGGATATGACATTAATAATGACGAACATAACGAATTATACGCTTTTAATGGCATTCCTAACTACTACCGCGATCGCCCAATTCCAATTTATCAAAATCAGTTAGTCCGGTTATATCTGCTCAATATGATTGAATTTGATTCGGCGGTAACTTTTCACATCCATGCAAATATGTTTCAAGTTTATCGCACAGGTAGAACTATGACACCAGATGAGGAAACTGATGTAATTACCATGGGAACTGCGGAACGACATATTCTTGAATTTGCTTATCCTTATCCGGGTCGTTATATGTTTCATCCTCATCAAGATATTATTGCCGAAAACGGCTGTATGGGATTTTTTGAGGTGATTCCCGCTTAGATCGTTATTAGCTAATATTCTTATCTAAGATTAAAAGTTATTGACAGAGAATTTCATTAATTGTAGGCTTAATCACTACGAGATAAAAATTTAAAAGGAGTAATTAAGAAAAATGGCAAAGCAAATCAAAGCTGTAGAAATGTTTCTCGCTCTCAGTTTAGCTGTTACTCTTGGTGCTTGTAACAATGCAACTACTGATGCAGGAGAAGGTGGGGAAGCGGAGGTTGTCGAACCTACTGAAACTGTTAACCAAGGTGGCGAAGGTGGCGAAGGTGGCGAAGGCGGTGAAGGTGGCGAAGGCGGCGGTACTGGAAACGCAGACGTTGATTATATGACCGCTTTAGCGCTGATGAAAGGTCACTTAATTGTTGCCGAAGAACTAATCGAAGAAGGAAAATATGCAGAAGCAGAACCTCATATTGGACATCCGGTAGAGGAGTTGTATGGTGATGTAGAAGGGCAACTGACAACCAGAAATGTACCTCAATTTAAAGCAGAATTAAACGAATTGAACGATCTAGCCAAATCAGCACCCGAACAGCCAGAGACGAAGCAAGCATTTACAGAAGCAATGGAATTAATTGATAATGCGATCGCGGCTTTACCTGAATCTCAGCGACAAGATCCCGAATTTGTGCTAGGGACGATCAATCAATTGTTAAAAACTGCTGCCGAAGAATACGAAGCCGCGATCGCGGATGATAAATTTGTTGAACTGGTAGAATATCAAGATTCGCGCGGATTTGTGCTTTACTCTCAGCAACTATACGAAAATATTGCTGAGGAGATGCAGCAAGAAAGACCAGAAGACCACGAAGTAATTTCTTCTACATTAGACGAATTAGAGACAGTTTGGCCCTCGGTGAATCCTCCTGATAGTCCAATTAAGACACCTAGCGAAGTTTATGGGCTGGTTTCCGAGATTGAATTGCGTAGTAGTTAAAAAAGAACTTGCGGCTACACAAACTAATACCAATTTGCTTTGGCTGTGCTACATAAAATTGGGTAGAGACGTTGCATTTTAGTCTCTACAGGGTCTGTATCTGTAGCATTCATTTATGGAAATGGTATAAGCCCGCCTGCGCGGGCTAAAATACATTTATAATAACTATTGAAATAGACACAAAATTAGGGTTAATCTAGTAGATTTGAAATGATTTTTGCAATCCCAGAAGTGCTGACATCCGATGAATTAAAATTGCTTCAAACTCGACTAGCTGACGCGGAATTTATTGATGGTAAATTAACCGCAGGTTGGCACGCGAAATTAGTTAAAAATAATCAACAAGTTAAGTCGGGAACGTCTGAGTTTCAAGAATTTAAATCAGTAGTAGAAAAGGCTTTGCAACGTAATCCTTTGTTTCAAGCTGCGGTACGTCCTCGCTACGTTCACTCGCTTTTGTTTACTCGTTATAACACGGGAATGTCTTATGGTAGACATACAGATAATGCTTTGATGGGACAAGCTTTGCGACGTTCGGATGTGTCTTTTACGTTATTTTTGAATTCACCTGGGGAGTATGAGGGAGGAGAGTTAGTAATCGAAAGTGCAGATGATGAGAAAGCTTATAAATTACCAGCAGGTTTTGCGATCGCCTATCCTGCTTCTACTTTACATCGGGTTGAGCCTGTCACCACAGGAAACCGTTTGGTTGCAGTGGGTTGGGTGCAAAGTTTGATTCGAGATCCCGGCGATCGCGAAATTCTCTTCGATCTCGATACTGCCCGACGTGCTATGTTTGCAAAGGAGGGCAAATCTCCGGAATTTGACTTGATTTCCAAAAGTATTGCTAATCTCCTCCGCAAATGGGCAGAATGAGTTCGATAGGAGGTTATAATTACTCCTCATTTTCGTATTCTCGCTGAGAATCTGGAGCCATTCCTCCACCGGGAACGAAAGCAGTTAAAGTTTGACTATCTGCTACTTCTTCTTCTTTGCTTCTCGAATCAGGAAGATTGGGATCTCGGACATCTTTTTTCGGATCTTCTCCAGTTTCTTTCTCTATTGCTGTCGGTGGTTTATCAGCTTCAGATACGTCGATAGGAGGATTTTGTTTTTCCGGAGTCATGGGTGGGAACTTTGCATACTATTCAGCTATCTCTAGTTTGAGAAAGGCTAGCGAGATCCTTCATCGTTCTCAGGTTCGAGATCCCGTGACGCGATCGACAAATAAAGTTAATTTCCGGATTCTATGTGTTACGTTTGTAGTATAAAAGAGCAAACGCGATCGGGAGTAGCAATGTTCAAACAAATCAAATCTATTTTGCTCCCAACCCAAAGCAGTCAAGGTTCTAAGCGCCTGCTCAACTCAATTGGCAAGGAAGCAAAAGTAGAATTAACGATTGTGGGTCCTTACCAAGCCGGACGAGTATACTACAAAGGTAGTTGGTGGCCCGCTCGTTGCGTTAAAGATGCTACTTTAGTTCCTGGTGAAGTTTGCTACGTGGTAGGTATGAATAACATCACCTTGTTGGTAGAGCCGGACCCAGACCCAACAGAAGCATCTGTTTACCTTAACTAAGTGACATCCTCCCCTACCAAATCTTTGATTATGGTGGGGGCTTCCAAGAATCACTTCTTGCGGAAAAAACCAGGTATTTGTATCAAATTTCTCGCGGTCAAAAGGAATCTTCGGAAACAGAAGAAAATTTAATTTTTATTTATCAAGATGTCCCGCAATCAGAATTATACATTCCTTTTTCGCAGATGATTTATTTGGGGGATGGAGCATCGGATTTACCTTGTTTTGCAGTGATGAATCAAGAGCAAGGAGTGGCGATCGGAGTGTATAAAGGTGATAGTGTGGCAGAATGGAAAGATAGTGTTAATGTCAGTCGTTCTCAGCGTATCGCTAACTTAGCTCCTGCTGATTATCGGGAGAATTCGGAATTAACGATCTCGCTGACTTTAGCTGTTGAGGGAATTTGCAAACGCATCGCTTTACATCAGTTGAGTGTGAATGAGTAAAAATTGTCAATTTTAGGTATTTTATTAGCATAAAAAATCAGAAAAGTCAAGCTTAACCGCTCGATTAAAATTGGAAACCTAGCAAATTCCAAAAAGCTAGGAAAGGAATAAAAGTTACTGCGGCTAACGTTGTGAGAGAGTAGTGAATGCGTCGTCCTAAAGACCATAATTTATTTTTCCACGCGATCGCACTAAACAGCAGCTAAAGTATACAGAGCAATGACAATTGCAGGTACACCATAAGCGAGTTTCCAAACCCCGATCCACCAGAGAGATAAAGGTAAACCAAAAATAAATAAGAGATTCAAACCTGAGACTGCTACGATTAACCATTGAGCGAGACTAGATGTTGCGCGATCGCTTTTCTTTTTCCCTCGCCAAACCCAAATAGCTGACAACAATAATATACCACAAAAAGATAATATTCCCAACTGCACCCAAATCGTTTCATACCAAGGGATTTTTGGGTAACTACCAATCTTGGGAAATAAGCGAACTAATTTCAGTTCACTATTTATAGGTTGGATCTCATCGTTGAAAATATCGCCACGAAGCAAGTTTTTTACTGAGGAAATGAGCTTGCTTTCGGAGCATAATCAGAAGAAACTGAATGCAGTTAAACTAGCTTCTGAAAGCTAGCATAGTTATTAAAGTAAGTTATCAATCTCAAGAGTGATATTTGGCAATCAAAAATATTTAGGTATTA